>JBFHIO010000035.1:0-10017 GCA_041596435.1 Desulforhopalus sp.
AGAATCGCGAAGGAAAGCAAAAGCATTTGAAGATAAAGATTTTTTTTTGCCAATGAAATACGCTAAGCATGCGAAAAAAACATTTTATATAAAGAAACTTTCGTGTGTTTAGCGTGTTTCGCTGGCTATAAGCTTTTCCGCCTTTCCCTGCCTCCGTCCTTCCTGTTTTTCGTGTCTTTACAATAAAAAGCAGTAAGGCATTTTTTTACCGCGAAGAACGCTAAGAATCGCGAAGGAAAGCAAAAGCATTTGAAGATAAAGATTTTTTTTTGCCAATGAAATACGCTAAGCATGCGAAAAAAACATTTTATATAAAGAAACTTTCGTGTGTTTAGCGTGTTTCGTTGGCTATAAGCTTTTCCGCCTTTCGCTTTTTTTAGTCCTTCCTGTTTTTAGAGCCTTTACAATAAAAAGCCGTAAAGCCCTTCTTCGCGTCCCTTCGCGTTCTTCGCGGTAAAAAGGTCTTTTTGCCTTTCCCTGTCTCCCTGCTATTCAGGTGCCGGTGCAGGCAGCGTTAAGGCGATAAGAAAGATTAAAACAGGAAGGGGCGTAAGAGATGCAAACGCCGTCCAGATGCCATAGATGTCTGCCAGTTTCCCGATAAGGGGGGCAGCTCCACCGCCAATGGCGACGGCAAGACCGATGGTGACGCCGGAAGAGAGCCCGATACGGCCGGGCAGATATCTCTGTCCGAGGATGATGGTGGGGCTGTACGTTACAAAGACGACGGCCCCCAGGGGGATCAGCAAAATCGTTGCCGCCACCAGGCTGTCCATGGCAATAAAGAGCGGGAGAAGAATGGACAGGCCGAGAAAGCCGCTTACGACCACCCTTCTCTGACCATAATGGTCGGCGAGACTGCCGCCAATAATGTTCCCGACTATGCCGGAACCTGAAAAGATGGAGAGGGCGACTGCTCCTGCTATGTGCGATTGACCGAAAACCTTTATCCAATAGATTGGAATAAAGATATTCAGCCCGAAAAAAACGATGGAGCGAAGGCTCACCATCGCCCCTATCCGTGCAAAAGCACTCCAGTTTTCTTTAAGAACAACGGAGGACGCGGCGTTTTTCAGCCTTGCACCGGCAGCTTCAAGTTCTGCAAATAACGGGAATTGTGAAATTACGACAATGGACATGATCGTTGCCGGGATAAGAAGAACCAGCGTTCCAGGAAGGCCCCAGTGCACGACTGCTGTTGAAGCAATAAGCGGACCCACAGCAAATCCGATCGTGCCGCCAACACCAAAAAAACTCATCGCCGTATTTTTACGATCCCCCGCAGCGAGATTAACAAGTCGTGCCGCCTGTGGATGATACGCTGCGATTCCAATTCCGCTTATAATCCCAAGAACCAGAAGCAAAGGATATGATGTGCAGAGCCCGGACAGGCCGAGTCCCAGACAGGCCAGCATCATTCCCAGCGGGAGAAGCCATGGTTTGGCAAAGCGGTCTGCGGCGAGACCGAACATCGGCTGAATAATACTTGAGGATATGTTGACCGCAAACACTATGGCTGCCGCTGCAGTATAGGAGAGGCCGTAAGTTGATATGAAAAAAGGGAGCAGGGCGGGCAGCGCCCCCTGGTTGAGATCTGTGGCCATATGGCCGGCGGCCAGAATACTGATCTGGCGTTTCTTTATTTCAATATCCTGACGATTTGCCATTGCTGCTTCCTTGCGAAGAGATTTCTGTTACTTAAAAAAAACATCTTGATCATGACATTTTGAAGTTTTACCTCTTTTTGTCGAGCAGGGAAACCTTCCCGCATTTTTTCCGGCAAGACCTCCTGTGCAGCCATCTGTTGCAAAAAAAATTTAAGGGTATTTACATACTGGCATTTTTACTCTCTTCCCCTATTGTTTTTCTCTGCGCAGAACAGCCTGTGTTGCCATGCCATGAAACATAAAATTCTGACTCTTAATGGAGATTTATCATGTTTGACTTTGAATTCTACAATCCCACCCATATCGTTTTTGGGAAAAACAAGATTACGCAGCTCGACAAACTGGTTCCGGCGAAGGCCACTGTTCTCATCACCTTTGGGGGGGGCAGCGCGAAGCGCAGTGGTCTTCTGGGCAGGGTGAAGGAGGAGCTTGAGAAGTCCGGGCGCAATGTGCTCGAGTTTGGTGGAATCCCCTCCAACCCGCGCTTTGACGTGCTGATGGAGGCGGTAAACGTTGTGCGTGAGAACAACGTCGATTTTATTCTCGCCCTGGGTGGCGGTTCCGTTATGGACGGCACCAAGTTTATCTCTTTTGTTTCTTACAATACGGAGTATGTCGGGAAAGAGCGGGAGTTGATTTATCATGGCAGGCTGCCGGAAGCTGTGTCCCCGGTCCCTTTTGGTACAGTTGTCACCATGCCGGCAACCGGTTCGGAGATGAACGGCGGGTTTGTCATCAGTGATGGTGAAGACAAGCTGCCCGGTTTCAGTCCCGCGCTTTTTCCCAAATTCTCCATCCTTGATCCGGAAAACACCTTTACGCTGCCCGCACGTCAGGTCGCCAATGGTGTCGTCGACACCTTTGATCATGTCGTTGAGCAGTATGTGACCCTTCCGGTGGAGGGGCGTTTCCAGGACCGCGTTGCTGAAGGGATACTCCTGACGCTGATTGAGGTGGGTGAAACCACCGTCAAGAATCCTCAAGACTACGACTCCCGGGCCAACCTCGTGTGGTGTGCCACAATGGGGCTCAACGGCCTTCTCTCTGCAGGGGTGCCCCGCGACAGGACGGCGCACATGATTGGCCACGAACTCACAGCACTCTTCGGTATTGACCACGGACGGACTCTCGCCTGTGTGCAGCCCGCGGTCTGGAAGGTTCGCCGCGAGCAGAAAAAGGCCAAACTGCTGCAGTATGCCGAACGGGTATGGGGGATTGTTAACGGGAGTGACGACGAGAGGATTGACGCAGCCATCAAAAGCACTGAGGAGTTTTTTGCCAGTCTTGGTGTTGAGACCCGCCTCTCCGAGCACGGTGTGAAGGCTGCCGATCTTGACCGTGTTGTTGCCAACCTTGAAAAGCATGGCATGACTGCGCTCTCTGAGACCGGGGACCTCGGTCTTGATGTCTCCCGTAAGATTCTTGAGACGGCGCTTTAATCTTTATGGGGGGCTTTGACGCCGAGTGTCTTCCGCTCAGATTCGATGCCCCTCTTTACTCCTCCACTGCCAGCCGTACTACACCCTCCACCAGCTCTCGGACAAAGGCCTCATCAAGCGGGCCGTGATCCATCAGCAGACGATACCACATTGGACCATGCAGCAGGTCTACGGCCAGTTCCAGGTCGAACCCGCTGCGCAGACGCACGTTGTTTTCATGGCGGTGGAAAATCTCCCGTATTGCTTCCCGCCGTGTCTCGGTGAACTGCATGCGGAAAGAGGTCAGCGAACCATCCTCCACCCGTGAGGCAGAGATAACTCCCACCAGCATGTTGCGCGCGGCGGGAGTGTTGAGGCGGCGGCTGATGGCAGAGGTGAGTTCCAGCAGATCATCACGCAGGGTGTTGCCCTGCGGTGGGGCGGGCAGGCGGGTGTGGTGAATATCTTCCAGCAGCGCTTCAATGCACAATTCCGCTTTGTTATTCCACCAGCGATAGATGGTCTGCTTGCCCACTCCGGCACGCTTTGCCACTTCGTCGATGCGCAGGTCTGCGTACCCCTGTTCCGCGATCAGCTCAAGGGTTGCCTGCAGAATGGCGTGGTGGGTCTTTTCACAGCGTGGCCTCCCGCGGCTGCATTTCTCTTCTGTTGTCATAATGAACCTTCAGTCGTGTCGTAGAGGAATAGAACAGACCCCGGATTTAATTCGAGGGGAAAAGTCTTGTTCAGGGTGTTTTTAATCTCACAACTGCAGCACCTTCTCCGGCAGTATCTGCTGCGCAACCATCTGCTGCAAAAGCGCCTCACATTTTTCCCGGATCAGTTCCCGCAGCAGTCTCGCTGCCTGGGTGATGGACTGGCGGCTGGGGAAAACCATCCATAATTCAGTTGGTTTCAGAGGATACTCTGGCAAGACCTCCACCACCCGTCCGGCAAGAAGATCATTGCCCATATCAAGGCATGATTTCAACGCCAGACCCCTGCCGGCAACACACCAGCGGCGGATGAGGTCGCCGTCGTTGGCAGCCCGGTCAGACTTGAGTTTCACCTTAAACTCTTTGCCTTCCCGGCCAAGGCTCCAGACATCGTAGAGGCTGTCATAAAGCTGATAGAAGAGGCCGTTATGGGAGGTCAGATCCTGGGGGTGCTGCGGGGTCCCGTGTTGTGCAAGGTAGCCGGGTGAGGCGCAGAGCATCAGCGGCACTGTGCATATCTTGAAACCGTAGAGGCTGGCATCGTCCGGTGATCCGTAACGCAGGGCAATATCAACAGCGTCACGATAGAAATCGATATAACTGTCGCTGATATTCAGCCGCACCCGCACATCGGGCCAGCTCTCCATGAACTCATCGAGCCACGGTATCACCATGTTGCGGCCAAGGTCGGAAGAAATGGAGATGCGCAGTTCGCCGTCAACAGTATCAAGCTCATCTTTAACGTTGAGACGGGCCTGCTGGAGGAGCTGCATGGCCTGCTGGCACTGGGGCAGGTAGCGCTCTCCGGCGGGGGAGATACGCAGCTGACGGGTGGTGCGGATGAAGAGCTCTGCGCCGAGCGATTTCTCCACCCGCTTAAGGGCGGCACTGGCGGTGGCCGTACGCATGTCAAGGCTGGCTGCAGCAGCGGTGATATTATGGAATTCTGCCACCTTGAGAATGACGTGCAGGTCTTCAAGAAGCATGGAAAGATCCTGTGTTGAGTTGATCTTCAGCGGTATTTATATATTGTCTATTATTATTTGAAAATGTTTCCAATGATACTCCGTTTGTTTTGCAGGAATCAAGATGTATTGTTTCTCTCAGCGGCGAGCAGCGAATGTTGCCGTATCATGAATCATAAAATTTTTGACTCTTAATGGAGGTTCATCATGTTTGACTTTGAATTCTACAACCCCACCCATATCGTCTTTGGAAAAAATAAGATTACGCAGCTTGATAAACTGGTTCCGGCGAAGGCCACCGTTCTCATCACCTTCGGCGGGGGCAGCGCGAAGCGCAGTGGCCTTTTCGACAGGGTGAAGGCAGAGCTTGAGAAGTCTGGTCGCAGTGTGCTTGAGTTTGGCGGTATCCCCTCCAATCCGCGCTTTGACGTGTTGATGGAGGCAGTAAACGTTGTTCGTGAGAATAAGGTCGATTTCATTCTCGCCCTGGGGGGCGGTTCCGTTATGGACGGCACCAAGTTTATCTCCTTTGCTTCATACCATAAAGAATATTTCGGGAAAGAGCGGGAGTTGATCCATCTTGGAAATCTACCGACAGCTGTGGCTCCGGTTCCTTTCGGTACCGTTGTCACCATGCCGGCAACCGGTTCGGAGATGAACAATGGCTTTGTCGTCAGTGATGGTGAGGACAAGATGGCCTGTTTCAGTCCCGCGCTTTTTCCCAAATTCTCCATTCTTGATCCGGAAAACACCTTTACGCTGCCCGCACGTCAGGTTGCCAATGGTGTCGTTGACGCTTTTGAGCATGTCGTTGAACAGTATGTAACCTATCCGGTGGATGGGCGTTTCCAGGACCGCGTTGCCGAAGGCATTCTCCAGACGCTGGTTGAGGTGGGGGAAACCACCGTAAAGAATCCTCAAGACTACGATTCCCGGGCCAACCTCGTGTGGTGTGCCGCCATGGCGCTCAACGGACTTATCTCTGCCGGGGTTCCCCAGGACTGGACGGCGCACATGATCGGCCACGAACTTACCGCACTTTTCGGCATCGACCACGCTCGAACTCTCGCTTGTGTGCAACCCGCCATCTGGAAGGTTCGCCGCGAGCAGAAAAAGGCCAAACTGCTGCAGTACGCTGAGCGGGTATGGGGCATTGTCAACGGGAGTGATGACGAGAGGATTGACGCAGCGATCACGCGCACCGAGGCGTTTTTCACCAGTCTCGGTGTTGAGACCCGCCTCTCCGAGCACGGTGTGAAGGCTGCCGATATCGACCGTGTTGTCGCCAACCTTGAAAAGCATGGCATGACTGCGCTCTCTGAGACCAGGGACCTTGATCTTGATGTTGCCCGTAAGATTCTTGAGACTGCGCTGTAATTATTCAATGTTCCCCCGGCACTTTTCTGCCATCGTTAAAAGGGCGGGGAGTTTCCCCGCTCATATATCAGGAGACACGTTATGAAAGCTACAGGATATGCAGAGAACCTCCCTTTAAGTGATGCGAAATCCCTTGAAGATATTGACATTCCCCGTCCCATTGCCGCCGGTCACGACCTGCTGGTAAAGGTTCACGCCATCTCCGTCAATCCGGCGGATTACAAGGTTCGCCAGGGCATGGCCCCGGAAGCGGGAGAGTATAAAGTTATCGGCTGGGATGCCACTGGTGAAGTTGTTGCCACCGGTGAAGATGTGAAAAATTTCACTCCCGGTGATGTCGTTTACTATGCCGGTGATATTACCCGTCCCGGCTGTAATGCCGAGTATCAGCTGGTCGACGAGCGCATTGTCGGTAAAAAGCCGAAAAGTCTCTCCGACGCTGAGGCGGCGGCTCTGCCGCTTACCGCCATAACCGCGTGGGAGATCCTCTTTGAGCACCTGCTTCTTCAGCAGCAGGCCCCTGGTTCCAAAGAAAAAAGCGACGAGATCCTCCTTGTGGTCGGTGCTGCAGGCGGGGTCGGCTCCATTCTCATTCAGCTTGCCAGAGCTCTTACCGGTGCAACGATCATCGCCACTGCCTCCCGCCCGAGTTCTGAAGAGTGGGTACGTAACCTCGGCGCAGATTATGTTATCAATCACCGTCAGCCCCTCGGGCCGCAGATTGAGGCGCTGGAAATTGGCTCAGTAACCCACGTTGCCAGCCTGCACAGCACTGACAGTTACTATGACACCTACTGCAATATCCTCGCGCCGTTTGGCAAAATTGCCATGACCGATGATCCGCCGGCTCTTGATGTCACCAAACTGAAACTGCGCAGCCTCTCTTTCCACTGGGAATTCATGTTCGCCCGCTCCATGTTCCAGGCCGGCGATATGGACGAGCAGGGAAAACTGCTGAATCGCGTGGCGGATCTCATTGACCGGGGGTATGTCAAAACCACCATCGGTAAAAATATGGGGACGATCAACGCCACAAATCTCAAGGCCGCTCACGCGGAGCTGGAGAGTGGGAAATCCATCGGTAAAATCGTGCTTGAAGGTTTCTGAGAGGAGGGTTCCTTGAATAATCTTGTATTTCGTTCATATTCAAGGTTCCACAGGAGTGTGGAGCGGGGGGTATCCATCACTGGTGGTGAAAATGGGCAGGTACGGTGGTCCCGCAATGTTTGTTGTGGAGAGGCAGGGCATGACTTGTCTCGTCGCTGTTGACACCTCCAGTTTTAATACTGGAGGAACAACCGTTAAAAGGAGAATATCATGGACGCAATCGAAGCAATTAAAGGGCGCAGAAGTATCCGCAAATACACAGATCAAAAGGTTGATCGTGAGCTGATGGCAGAGGTTATTGACAGTGCCCGCTGGGCTCCCTCGTGGGGAAATTTTCAGGTGGCCCGCTGGACGCTGGTGGATGATCCGGATCTTATTGACAGACTGGCCTCTGAGGGCGTGGATGGTTTTGTCTACAACATCAGCACCCTGAGAAATGCCAAAGGTGTGGCCGTCCTCAGCTTTGTAAAAGGCAAGAGTGGCAAGCTCGAAGAGGGAACGGCTTATTCTGCGGGCAAGGGGAAGGCCTGGGAGATCTTTGATGCCGGTCTGGCCTGTCAGAGCTTCCTTCTTGCGGCATACGCCAAAGGGCTTGGTACCTGTGTGATGGGGGTTATCAACGACGAATCAATTGCGAAAATTGTAAATCTGCCTCCAGAAGAAACCGTGGCGGCACTGATTGTTTACGGATATCCGGAGGGTAAAGTCAATCCGCCGCCGAGGAAGAAGGTTCAGGATATCATGCGTTTTGCTGAATAAGATGCAGCGGTTTCATCCCTGTTGAAACTGAGAAAAGGAGACCCCATGCAGAAATTCCATGAAAAGGCCCTTGATCTCCTCGAAGAGGGGAAGTGGGAAGAGGCGCATAGTCTTGTGGGCGGGGAGTCCGACGAATTTTCTGCGCTGATCCATGCCCTGGTTCATCGCCATGAGGGCGACACCGGCAATGCGGCGTACTGGTATCGTCGGGCGGGTGAAGAGCCGCCGCAGAACTCTCTGAAAGAAGAACTGGCCCGCCTGCGGGCCATGGGTGTGAAAATGTGAGAGGGTGTTGTCAGGTATCCGGATGTCGTAATTTCAGGGGGGAGAGCAGATTGAAAAATCTGCTCTCCCCCTTTTTTCACGACCTGTGCAGTGGACACTTCTGGATATTATCAAATAATAATTGGCAATGTTTCAACTCTAGCGACGCTTGTTCAGGGGCAATGAAGAAATACTGTATTCCCTGAACAGAGAGAAGAGGAGCCTGCGGGGCTCTCTTTTGTAACCCGCCCGCAGATCCCCACACTGAACAGGGCTGTCAGGTTCAGGAAAATAAAACGAGAGAAAATACCATGCATTATACAGGACAGGTTTATCGTCACCCGATGGAAGGCTTCACTCCTCTGCTTGAGGTCACCATCGGTTGCTCACACAACACATGTGCCTTTTGTACCATGTACCGGGACACCCCTTTTGCCCTCTCAAAACGAGAGGATATTATTGCCGATCTTGAGGAGTTGAAAGATGCGAATCCGTCGTTGAAGCGGCTCTGTCTGGTCAACGCCGATCCCTTCGTGCTTACCATGAAACACCTGATTGATATTGGTGAGCTGATTATCAGCTATTTCCCGAAGATTGAGGTGATCAGCGGTTACGCTTCCATCCGCAATTTTCGCGGCAAGAGCCTTGAAGACCTGAAAAAGTTGAAGGAGTTGCGCTTCAATGAGTTTCATATCGGGCTGGAATCGGCATATGACCCGGCGCTGAAGCAGATGAACAAGGGCTTTGATGTTGCCATGGCGCGCAAGCAGCTCGGCAAGATTAAAGAAGCGGGCTTGAAATACGATGCCCATGTCGTGCTTGGGCTTGCCGGGAAAGGGAATGGCGATGTCCATATAAAAGAGACGGTGGCGCTGCTCAATGAGATTCAGCCGTATATGGTTTCCATTATGCCCATCTCCGCCGTCCCCGGCAGTCAGCTTGAGGCGATGCAGAAGCGGGGAGAATATGAACCTCCCACCGAGCGGGAAATGCTTGAGGAGGAGAAGGTACTGCTTCGTTCACTCAACCTTGAAAAGGCGTATGTCTTCGGCAGTCATCCCTATAACCTGGTGCATTTCAGTGGTGATCTGAACAGCCAGCGGGAGGAGATGATCGCTGCCATTGATAAGGCCCTTGAAGAGATGGACAGCAATGTTCTGGACAGTGTGAAGTTTCGCGGAAACATTTAAAAAAGAGAGAAAAATGGACTTTTTTACAGCAATAGATACCCGTTATTCCTATCGGGGCAGCTACACCACAGAGAAAATCAGCAGAGAAAATATAGAGCGAATCCTCACCGCCGCCATCGCGGCCCCGCAGGGGATGCATATCCACACCAATAAATTTGTTGCCGTGACCGACGAGAAGCTGATTGCTGAGCTTGGTGAGGTTATCAAGATGCGTGGTGCGCGTACGGCTCCGCTGGTATTGGTGCTGCTGACCGAGGATAAAAACACGCCAATCAATTTTGAGGTGGAGAACTACTGCGCGTCTGCTGAAAATATTCAGCTTGCCGCTACAGCGCTGGGCTATGCCACGGTGTGGACGGATGGAATTCTGCGCACGCCGAAGATGAACGACGGAGTTCGGCGGGTTCTGAATATTCCACAGAAATACACCATCCGTGCGGTGATGCCGATTGGTGTCCCTGAGAATCCCAAAGGACCGCTGGAGAAGAGCAGTATTGATGAGCTGGTGGTTTTTGATAAATTCTGAACACGTTTTATGGGGGCTGACGGGCTGA
>JBFHIO010000036.1:0-9994 GCA_041596435.1 Desulforhopalus sp.
CGGGATGTAGCCGGTGCGCGACTTGCACCACGCGGGATTGGCGTGCAGGTTGCGGCCGCAGATCTCCACTTCGCCGGAGGTTGGCAGCAGCAGACCGGCGATCATCTTGATGGTTGTGGTTTTGCCTGCGCCATTGGGCCCGAGAAAACCGAATATTTCACCGGGGTAGACCTCCAGACTGACAGAATTTACGGCGGTGAAGTCGCTGAACTTCTTGCTGAGTCGGTTGAGCTTGAGCAGAGGTGTCATGGCGTTTTATCCTGGATTCGAGAAAGCAGTCCGCTGGCAAGCAGTGAGAGAGTTGGAGGAAGTTCCACCGCAGTCTCCGGCATTTCGCGAGCTTTGAATTTTGTCTCCCGCAGAATAGTGAAACCCGCAGGCAGTTCTTCTTTAAAGGTTGTACCCTGGTCATCAATCCAGAAGCTGAGATTTGTCCCGCCCGTGACGTGGCTGAAGCGGTGCAGGCGCAGCATTCGACCGCCAACTTCGACCGTCTCCCTGCCGTGATACTCTACCAGTTCATCGTGTCCGGAAAGGGTGAGCAGGTCAAAGCCGGGGAGGCGTTGCTTATCACCTTGCCGCAGTGTCCCGGTGAGCAGCCAGTCGCGGCGGGAGAGGGTGAGGTGTGGGGGCGCGTTGAAGTGAAGGGAACTCTGCCGGGCAGTGTCGGCTGTGGTGATCGTATAGTTGAGATCCTGTCCTGTCACCCTGCCGTGTATCGTCAGGGGAAAGGGCGTGAGTTTGAGGAAGAATTCCTGCAGCAGGTTGCTGTCGTTGAAGGTGGCGTCAAGGTCGAGACCGGCTTCGTGTACCTCCTTACCGCTTTTCAGACGGAAGCGGGCGGTCTGGTGCAGTCCCTGCAGGCCGTTTTCGTTACGGTAGATACTCTCAATCCAGCCCAGTTTCTTCTTTTTGAAATAAAGGGAGTGGTATTCACTGGCCTCGGCCCGGGCGATGGTCTGCTGCACTTTCGCGACGGGAGCTTCCCGGATGAAAAAGTCTCGCTGGAGCAGACTGCAGAACAGTGCCAGCCAGAGGATGGTAACAATCGTTTTGCCGGGGTGTGATTTAAGAAAGGTGGGTAATCTCATAGCAGAGAATATATTACTTCTTTCTTCCCGCGCATGAAATATCAGGAAATAATTAAAAAGGGCTTATGGGGCGCATGGAGAATATTGGCGAAAGACTGGTTATTCAAGGTTCCCTTTAGTGGTGGAAGAAGAGAATCATCATACTGAGGAAGAGGAGAAAGAAAAGAATCAGTTTGCGGAAGAGTTCTTCGTTGAGGCGGGCGCGGACTTTTGTCCCTGCTGCCACCCCGATCACGGAAACAGCGACCCCGACCAGGGAGAGGAAAAACTGTTGTGCGCCGAGCAGCCCGTTGCGCCGGAGCAGGATGAACATCGTGATTATACCGATGGTGAAAGAGATGTTGAGCGCCTGAACCAGTTCATCTTTTTTCAATTTGAGGGAGAGCAGCCAGGGGAGCAGGGGCATGACCTGACAGCCGGTAAGACCGTTGATTGTTCCGGTGAGCAGACCGGTAACAGCGGCACAACTGCTGTTTTCCCTGCAGGGGTAGCGGTCGAAGTGGAGAAGGGCGGAGAGGGCATAAAACAGCAGGATAATACCGAGAGCAGTACGGCTGGTGCTGGAACTTGCCTTTGTGAGCAGCCATACGCCAAGTATCAGACCGGGGATGGTGGCGAGATAATAGAGCCGGAAGCGTTTAAGTGTGGAGCGGAAATGCCTGGTGGTCAATACTACCATAAGGTTAGCACAGAAGGCAGGCAGCAGGATCAGCGGGATGGCGGCTTTGGGATCAAAAAAGAGGGTCAGCAGAGCAAGGCTGGAGATGGCAAAACCCATTCCGGTCAGGCCTTTGATGAAGGAGGCGGTGAAGAAGCAGAAAAGGATATAGAATGTTTCAAAAGGGGACATCGGAACACCAGTTTTTCAGGGGAAGTATTTTTTCGCGGATCGTTGTTTGCTCAAATATATTGCGAGTGTAGAATCTGCACAGCAGAAATTCAACAGGAGATTTTCATGGCAGGAATGTATCACAACAACGGGCCGTTTATTCTGGCTTCCGGCTCACCGCGGCGGCAGGAATTCATGCGCTGGATGGGACTGGATTATACCGTGGAGAATGCTGATATCGATGAATCACGCTGGCCGGGGGAGGCACCGGAATCTTATGTCTGTCGACTGGCTGGTGAGAAGGGCAGGGCCGTGGCAACGAAACATCTGGACAGCTGGGTGGTGAGTGGAGATACCATTGTTTGTCTCGATGATGATGTGCTCGGTAAGCCAGAGAATGAAGAGCATGCAGTGGAGATGCTGATGCGTCTCTCTGGCCGTCGGCATGTGGTGCTTTCGGCATGGTCAATTCTCAACCTTGAGCGCGGTATATCTGAGAATGATTTTTGCCGTACTGCTGTTACTTTCACAAATTTTCCAGAGAGTGTTGCCCGGGCTTATGTCGCTACCGGTGAGCCCCTCGATAAAGCCGGGGCCTACGGGATTCAATACCGCGGAGTTGCCCTGGTTCAGGAAATTGAGGGATCCTATTCTAATGTGGTGGGGATGCCGCTGGCCGAACTGATGGCTGCGCTGGTTCGTCTCGGAGCGGTAAGTGCCGGCGGGAAGGGCTGAACCATGTCTGGTTATTACCTGTTGGCCGGGAAAGTGCATATTTTTTTCAAAAAACAGGTGCTTTCCTAATATCTGTACTGGAAACACAGACCGTATTCGGTTATATTCGGATAATATTATTAGAGATATGGCCCGGTTTATTAGCATATTTCCCCGAATGGAGGGGTTCTTCGCTTCTTTTAGGATTAACGGAGACAGAAATGAGACAGGCAGATGTGAAAGGCAGATCCATCGAAGCCTTAAAGTTATTGAATAACGCCATTACCACAAAACGTCTCTATCCTCCCGGAACACCGCAGGTGAGTAAGGCCGGGGAGCGAGCCTTTAAAGGGCTGAAGGATATCCTCAGTAAAGATGGTCGGCTGGAGTTTTCTCTCCTTGATGATCAGCCCTGTCTGAGTGGGCTGCCTCTCACTGAAGAGGTGCTCTCCACCTTTCCCAACCTCGTTGTCTTCCGCCAGCTTGATCTGCTTGGAAAGCATCCTCTGGTACTTGATTCCAGCCTCGACCCTTTCTCTTTTGAACAGATTCTTACTGCCATGTCAGCCTCCAGCTCGTTGATTGAAAAGAGCGGCGGGGGCGAAAAATTTATTCTTACTCTTGGTTTGATTCGTTTCTTTCCCTCCTCCGGGACCGTTACCGATCACAGGATACGCCCCCGCGACAAGGTGGCTTCGACCATTCGGCCTGATCTTATAGAGTGTGCACTGGGACGGGACAATCGAGAGCTGCTGGAGAAAGATCTCAACAAACGTCTCGCCAGCGCCGATTTTGTGATTGACCTGCTCCGCGCGTCCACTGTGCAGGTGCTGCAGACGATTCGCAAGGCAAAACGCATTACCGCGACACCCGAATTTTCTGCTTTAATGGCACGTCTTGATGTTTGCCTTGCAGCGGAGAACTGGTCTGCCATTATTGATAAATACAGCGAATACTGCTCAAAAAACCTTAAAGGGCAGGCTGTTGCAGCCATTCTCGCTCAGGATTTTTCCAGCACAATTGGCGGTGAGATCTACAGTGCCACCCTGCAGAAGATGGGCAATGAGCGCATCGGTGAGGTGGTACACTTCTATCGCGAAAGAGTTGCAAAGCTGGAGAGCGCTGCCCCTGGTCGAGGGTTGTATCTTGAGCAGTCGCTGCAAGCGCTGCTTGCCACTGATATCGGCAGGCGTTTCCTCGCTTCGGAGAAGGCTCAGAGTATGCTCTCAAGTGGAGAGAAGGCCCGCCGGAAGAAGCGTATCGAGGCTGGTGTGAAGCGTATCCTCTCAGGAGAAAAGAATGTTCTGGCCAGCGAAGAAATGCTGCAGTATCTGCCGCTCGCCATCGGTAAACTGGACAGAGGCGGCAAGACCCGGGCGGCCATGGTTCTTTTGGAAGAACTGTGCAGAGCCATTGATACGAATCCGGGCAAAGTGGAGGGGCACAGAGCACTGCAGGTGCAGTCCCTCGTTGTTCTCGGGGAGTTGCTGCTGGGCACCGAAGGAGAGGGAAAAGAGGAGGGGAGGGATGACAAATTGCTGGTTCGCATCGGCAAAGAACTCTCTGGATCTCTGCTTGCGGAGATAACCGAACCCGGCCTGTTTACCAATGTTGTACGCCTGCTTTGCCGCATGATGCATGCATACTGGGAGGACAGTGAGCGCATTGCCGCCGGTGATGCGTTGCTCGCTGTGCTCTTTGATGTCCGTACCGGTAAATTGAAACACAGTATTGCCCTGCAGAAGGTTGTTGGCAATATTCAAAACGAGATGTTGAATCCCGGCCAGCTCGGCAGACTGCTGTCTCTCTATCTCAAATCCGGTGACGCGGAAAAGGAGGGGAACCGCCTTCTGTTGCAGGGACCAATCGCCCTCCGCTACCTGGTCGATACCCTTATGCAGGTGGAGGATGGGGAGGCTCGCGACAGTCTCATTAAACTCGGCGCTCGTTTTGGTGTCGGTCTTTCTCCTTATATTCACGAACGGATTCTGGCACACATGCCGTGGTATGCCAAACGTAATCTGCTCAAGCTGCTTGCCCAGACAGGCTCTGAAGACGATGTCGACGACATCATGCCAGCGTTCAGCCACGCCGATTTGCGGGTGCAGCGGGAGGCCTTTCTCACCCTCAGCGCTATTGGTGGTCGCCAGCGCCGCGCACTTTTCATCAAGGCGATGGATCACAGCTCTGAAACCGTGAAGCTCATGCTGATCAAGGCCCTCTGTGAGAGGGGGAATCGCGAGGTGGCACTGAAGATGGGTGAATTGCTTGAAGGTTTCGGCGATATCAAAGAAAAATACCGTGGGGATATTCTTTTCGCTGCTGTGGAGACCCTCAGCCGATGCAACTGCCAGGAGGCTCTCGATATTCTGGAAAAACTACTGGAGAATCGCCATCACAAGGATTGGAAGATGGTTTCAGGCTCTGTGTGGAAGGAGGCCGAGAAGGGCGTGCGGCAGCTTCAGCGAGACGTAAAAACGATCAAAGAACAGCGCAGCATTGCTCGTCAGATTGCCAAGAATGCCATGACACAGGCCTCCCGTACAGGACAGGGCATACAGGATAAGCCGTCGCCGCTGATGATCACCGGGCTGCCCCTTGAGCAGACCATAAACGAGGTGCTGGACGGAGGCCGGAGAAGTGAGGCTCTGCGCCTTATTCTTGACCTTCTGAGCCAGGTGCTGCACAGTGGTAACTTTGCCCAGGCTGAACGCTTGCGGCAGTGGATGGTGCGTATTAATGACACTGCCGTAGCCTCCATCATGAAGGCCGATGACATGATCAGAGAGGAGCGTCAGCGTTCGGCCCTTATCAGCCATCTTGATGTGTGGGCTGATCTTTACGAACAGCTCTCTTCAGAGGAAGTTGATGAACTCTTTGGGAAGTTCAGCCATCGTAAATACGAACTGGGCGAAAGAGTGGTCTCCCAGGGGGATCAGGTCAACTCCCTCTTCTTTATCAACTCCGGCCGGGTACGTTTTTTCTATGTACATGAAGATCACGATGATGTGGTGAATGTTCTCGGACCGGGTGAGGTCTTTGGTCTGGAGGTCTTCTTTGATGTTTCCGTCTGGACACTTTCCGTCGAGGCCATTGGATCGGCAGACATCTCCATTCTGCCCTACGACAGCGTTCTCGGCTGGCGCAAGACTTTCCCGGGGCTGGATCGCAAGCTGGAGAGATTCTGTGACCGCTTTGAGAACGAACAGGCTGCTGTCTACACTGCTGACCGGAACCGGCGTTCCCACGAGCGTTACCTGATGAAGGGCTCTGTGACCATGTCATTTCTCAATCCTGAGGGGCGGTCTCTGGGCGTCGACTGTCTGCTGCCTGGTATTGACATCTCACGGGGAGGTCTCTCCTGCCGTATTGGAACCCTTGAACAGGAAAATCTCCGACCGCTGCTTGGCCAGAATGTGGATCTCAGCCTCACTTTGAAAACCGGTGAGACTAAAAAACTGGAGGGCAGCATTATGGCCGTGCGACTTAATCACGGGGCGGAGGAGCCCTCCATTCATACCCGTTTCAAAGAGCAGCTTGATGAGAATGAGATTGAGACGCTGCTGGAAACCTTTGGTGAGAGAGCTGAGTTGTGAGCGGGTCCGCTTCTGATCCGGTTGCGCAATTTTACCTTTCACAGCTTGGTGGCGAGTATGGCGATACTCTCACCGCTCCCTGCCCCTTCTGTACCAGTCGCGGGTTTGAGCCGGGGCGTCTGCAGGTGGTGCTCAACCGCAGCAGTTTTCTCTACGGCTATTTCCATTGCCGCAATCGCTGCGTGCCCGGTGGCTATTCCCTCTGGTTTGCCCGTCTTGCCGGTATTCCGCTTGATACGGTTCCCGGCTATGTTCCTGAACGGGAGGGCGGAGTGCAGCCCGAATATCCCCTCATCGGTATTGATGAGGAGGTGCGTACCCTTGCCGGACGCTTCAGCGGCGATTCTCTGGCTCGCTATACCCGGCGCGGTATCCGGCGTGAAACCCTTGCCGAGTTGAAGATTGGTTTCAACGGCCGCTACCTTGTTTTTCCTTATATCCAGGAAAACGGCAGTTGTTACTCAGCTCGTTGTGTTCACCCTGAAAAGCCCTCCGATTTTTTCTGGCAGGGTGATGAGAAGTTCAGCACCGAACCCTTCAATATTTTCAACTCCCAGGACATTTCCCGCTGTGAAAACGGCTCGCTCTTCCTCTGTGAAGGAGAGGAGAATGCTATTGTCCTCAAGCAGCTTGGTTTCCCTGCTGTGGCGGTGCCTGTGCGTGCTGTGCTGGAACGGCTGGATGCTTCCAGTTTTGCCTGGCTGGACAACCTCTTCATTTGCGTGCGCAACACTCCGGAGTCCATGGAGACGGCACGCGGCCTCGCTGCCCGCATTGGCTATCGGGCGCGTATCGTCGGCTGGCCGCAGGATACCCCCCGCGATTTTGACTTCTGGCGACTGGCCGAAGAAGAGGGGGCGGCGAAGAAGATTTCTGCGCTTATCAGCGCGGCACGCCCCTTCTCTCCGTTTACCTCCGCTGAGCGCGAGTTTTCATTCTTCAACAGCAATATTCTCAGCCAGGAGGGAGAAGAGTATAAAAACGTAGTCAGTGGTTTTCCTCTTCTTGATGAGAGGCTGGAAGGATTGCGGGGCATCAATGTGATCGGCGGAGCCCCGAAGGCGGGGAAATCGACATGGCTGATTCAGATTGCCACCACACTGGCCCGGCGCAGGGTGCCGGTTCTCTACTACGATTTTGAGAATGGACGCCAGCGTATCTATCAGCGCACGGTAAGTCGGCTGGCGCGTCTCGAGGTGGCACAGCTCAGCGGTGCGGGTTTGACGGCAGAGGAGGCGATACGTCTCGCGGAGGCGAAGGAACAATTACAGGAAATGCTTCACCATCTGCGGGTGGTTAACGACCGTGGCATCACTCCCGAGCTGATGAAAAAGCATATCGAATTTCTACGTCACGAGACTCACAGCGATTATGCGGTGGTGGCGATTGACAGCCTGCACAAGCTGCCCTTCAAAGAGTTTGGTGAGAAGAGGGCGGGCATAGATGGCTGGTTGCGGGAGTTCGAAGCCATGCGGGATGGACTCGGCGTCTCCTTCCTTGTTATCTCTGAGCTCTCCCGGCAGGAGGGGGGAAGCTATGACGGCGTGCCGCACATGGGGGTCTTTAAGGGGTCCGGCGATATTGAATACAGCGCTGACAACGCCATGGTGCTGATCCCCTCCGACGATGGCGGCGAGCGGCACAACACCCTCTGGCTGGTGGCCAGCCGGGAACATGCTCCCGGCCGGGTGGCACAGTATAAACTGGATTACCCCTTCTGGGGGTTCAAGGAAGAGCCTGTGGGATCGGATGACGCCGCCTAGTTACACCCTTTTTTCAATGCGGTGTTTTAGTGTGGAAGAGATGTCTTTATAGAGACGACTCCTTTGCAGGGAGATCCAGCACAACATCTGTCTCTGCAGGCGACCTTGAAGAACCTTGTATTTCGTTCGTATTCAAGGGCCTTTCTTTTATTTACTCCCCGCCCGTTACAGGCGGAGAGTTTCTGCTTTCCCTTTACTTCTTCAGCGGGGCCTTAAACAGATCACGGCCTTCCTCATCAATAAATACGCAGTTTTCCAGAGTCAGTTTTGCCTGCCCGAGAGTGGCGATGTCGCCCCCCTTTTCCGCGAAGTTATCGTGAAAGTGAGACAGGCGTACAGTCAGCTTTGAGGCACCGTTTCCTTCCACCGCACCGCCGAAGAGTTGGGCACAATTGCCGCTGAAAAGGGTGTCAATCACCTGTATTTTCGTCTCGTTGCTTTTTCCTGATTCGCTGGCGAGTTCTATGGCTCCGCCGTTTTTTCCTGCTGTATTATTGGTAAAAAGAGTCTTGTGCAGATCCGCCTTTGTTCCGCCGTCGGCGAAAAGGGCACCACCTTCATACTGCGCCCGGTTATTGAAGAAGTGGACGTTATGCATCTCAAAATTCACCCCGTCCCGGCTGGCAATGGCGCCACCGTAGAGGGCCCTGTTGTCTTTGAAATAGGTGGTGCTCACCGTTGCGCTGGAGAGATCTTCGGCATACCATGCCCCTCCGAGATCGGCGTAGTTGTTGTCGAAAATCACTTTGTTGAGAGTGATGGAAAATTTTCCGATGGTGCGGTCGTGGAAGGTAACAAGTCCGCCGCCCCGGTTGTTGAAGAAGTCTCCGTCGGCCTGACCGAGGGCAATTCTTACCCCGTCAAGCGTGACTCCGTTGCCGGCGGTGACCACATGGTAACAGTTGTCTTCCCGCAGAAAGGGGCTGCCGATGTTGCCGCTGAGGATAGTGGGCGTGGTGACGGCGTTGGCCTCTTTCCGACTTTTTACTCCGGCCTGCATGCTGCCGTAGATTTTCACCCCGTCAGGAACAAGAAAGGTGGCGGTGCGGTCATCACTTGCAGGCAGGTAGAGTCCTTTCGCCACCCACACCTCGGCGCCGCTGCGGGAAGCTGTATCAATGCCTTCCTGCAGTTGTGCAAAGGCCTTTTTCCAACTGGTTCCGTCTCCGCCCGGAGTGGCTGCGGCGTCAACAAAGACCACTCGTTTCTTTGCACTCTTTTTTGCCGGAGAGGCGGTTCTCCTGCTGTACTCTTTCAGCATTGCTTCGCGCCGGTTCTCATCTGTGCTGTAGAGGTTGTGCAGTGCAGATCCGTGGCTCTTTCGGTCCCAGGCACCGTTGCGCCAGTCTTTGAGATCGCGGACTTCAATGCCGTCGAGCTGATTTTCTCCCGCGCCGGTAACAACGAAGAAAGAGTCATCAGCAGTGGAATTCGGATCGCCGATATTACTGCTGAGGATGGTGGGGTTATTTTTTACATCACGCTCGGCGAGAGTTTCCTCCGTCCCGGCAAATCCTCCGTAAAGTTTTATCCCTTTCTTGAGATGGAAGGAGGCATTGCGGTCGCCGATTGTGGAGGGGAGATAGACCCCTTTGGCGATATGAATCTCATCGCCGTTTTTCGCCACGGTGAGGGCTTCGTTAAGGGTGGAATATGCGCTCTGCCAGCTTGTGCCGTCTGCTTTCTCCGTTTGCAGTGTATTGACATAGATGACCCTGGGCTGGTCAACGCTGCTTACGTGATCGACCATTTCAATGTGAGCGGAACAGCCGGTAAGGGCAAGGAAAAGGGGAATGCTGAGGTACTTTTTCATGGTGTTGTCTGGTAGATGAGGTTGAGAAAAGTGGTGTTGCATTCAGGGTACCTTGAAGAACTTTGTATTTTGTTTGTATCCAGGGTCCCTTCAGTCCTTTCTCTTCCTGAAGGAACAGGAAGAGAATTCCCTACCATAAACATAACGGGAGAAATGCAGAACAGTTTTTTCTTCCTGGGGGGCCTTCC
>JBFHIO010000037.1:0-9989 GCA_041596435.1 Desulforhopalus sp.
CGATTCCCTGCGGAATCAAATCTCCATGGTCACCCAGCAGACGATTCTCTTCAACGACACGGTACGGAACAATATTGCCTATTCGCGACTTGATGCGAGTATGAAGGAAATTGAGGCGGCGGCAAACGCGGCCCACGCCCTCGGCTTTATCAATGAACTGCCAAAAGGATTTGACACCATCATTGGCGAAGGCGGTGCACGCCTTTCCGGAGGGGAAAAACAACGAATCTCTATCGCCCGCGCACTGTTGAAAAATGCACCGATTCTCATTCTCGATGAGGCTACTTCAGCTCTTGATACAGAATCAGAGCAGGAAGTACAGAAGGCTCTGGAAAATCTGATGAAGAACCGCACGACCTTTGTCATCGCACACAGGCTCTCTACCATTCGCAATGCCGACCGTATCATTGTGGTGCAAAACGGGCAGATTGTGGAAGAAGGCAGTCATGAGTTCCTGATGGATATGGATGGTGTCTATCGCCAGTTGCATAATATTCAATATAAGTAAGGCAGGCACCGCATGAGCAGAACATTTTTTACCGATTTTTCATTCAAAACCGGACTTTTTTTTCTTTATGCAAGCTGTTTTTTTATACCACTCGCCACCTCGCTTCAAAGCATAAGTACCACCGGGATGGTCATCTTCTGGCTGCTCTCCGGTGAAGTGAAAAAGTTTCCGGCACTCATGCGTAAATATCGCATTCTCTGGCCGCCCATTCTTTTGCTGGCCATGTTTACAATTGCCCTCTTCTACAGCATTGGAAGCTGGGATGACCGGCTTGATTTTTTCAAAAAATATCGAGAGCTGGCCTTTTTCCCCATGGTCTTCTCTTTTCTTCTCACAGCAAAAATAAAGTCTGGCAACACAAAGGCTGTGGAAACCGCCAAGCTCTGTTTTCTCTACGGAGCCGGGGCGCTCATGGTTATCTCTTACCTGATGTATTTTGGATTTGTTCCTTCTGAAAAGCCAGGTTATTCCACCATCCACCACATCCCCCACAGTTTCTTCATGGCCCTGCTTTCCTTCTGGGCGCTGCAGTATGCTCTGCGGCCAAAGGGAGAAATAAGGCCGATGTTGCGCGGTCTTCTGCTCGGGGTATTTCTGTTCGCGGCGGGGAATCTTCTCTTTATTTCCCCGGGAAGGACTGGTATGGCGACACTGGTTGTGCTGATGGCGGTCACGTTTTTACAGAGACTGCAAATCAAGCAGTGCACAGTGGCAGCGTTGTTGCTGGCGGCCCTTTGCGGGGCAATCTACTGTACGTCGGCGCATGTTTCTACGAGGGTGAATCAGGCAATAACGGAGGTAAAGAAGTATCATCCGGAAAATTCCCGAACATCTCTCGGGATGAGATTTGACTGGTGGAATAACAGTGTAGCTCTGATCAAAGAATCACCTGTAATTGGTTACGGCACGGGCTCCTTCCGCGCCGCACAACTGCTGGTGAGAAACGAATGGACCAAACGCACCGTCAATCCGCATAACGAATACCTGCTCATTTTCGTGCAGCTCGGCATTATCGGGGAAGCACTCTTTCTGCTGCTGCTCTGTTCCCTCTTCGCCTTCTCCTGCAAACTTCCAGAGGAAGAAAAGAACCTGCTGCAGGGTACTGTGGTCGCATTTGCCTGGGCCTGTCTTGCCAACTCTTTTCTTCTCGACTCACACCCCAGCAATTTTTTGATGGTCCTTTCGGCTGTGCTGGTCGCAGCGAGGATACCTCTAACGGAAGAGGGAAAACATCTTTTTCACCGCGAAGAACGGGAAGAAAGACAAAAGCCTTGAGAATAAAGATTTTTTACTGACCAGAGAACGCTGCTGCGTGAACATCTTTTTGGGCGATCACGTATGGATAAACAGGATGTAAAATTGATATCATTGTAGAGACGTCCGCTGTGGGATGAGATTCCTGTAGTGCTAAAGACGCCCAAATTGGTCGTCTCTACAAGCCCTGCTATTTTGCCCGTTCTCCTGCCCTGCCGGTTTTAATTCAAATCCATCTTTGTTCTCAAGGGAACCTCAAATCTTTTTTCGCCTTTTTTCGCGGTAAAAGTCTTTGTCTTTTTCCATAATTTTTTAAAATTTTACGAGTATTCAATGTTCCCTAAAGAATTACCCGCACCTCAGTAAATATGCCGACCTCACTCTCCAGTTCAAGACGTCCGCCGTGTTCCTCAACAATCTTGGCGGAGAGCGCCAGCCCCAGCCCGGTGCCGTCACTCTTGGTGGTGAAATAAGGATCGATCACCCGATTGAGATTTTTCCCTTCAATCCCGCTGCCACTGTCGTGCACCGTCACGATGGTGCTGTTGCCAGAGACCACCATATTCAGTTCAATGCGTTTCTCACCATCTTTCTTTTCATCAAAGGCCTGCAAGGCATTGAGCAGCAGGTTAAGAAAAACCTGGCTCAATTTGTCCTGGTCAGCGTTGATGATGTGATATTTCAGGTTGGGTGGAATGGAGAGAATCAGCCGCACGCCACAGCTTTTTGCGTCCTGCTCTACAAGCTGCACAGTTCGCTGCAGCAAGGCTGGCAGGTTGAAAGTACTTTTTACAAGTTTGGTTGGACGGGAAAAATCAAGAAGCTCACCGATGGCACGGTTGAGGCGATCTACTTCACTGACCAGTGTCGCAGCCTGCCCGGCCTCCTCTGAGCCGTTATCAAAACGGGAACCAAGAAGCAGTGCCAGTCCTTTAATAGAGCTCAGCGGATTGCGAATTTCATGGGCAACACCGGCGGCCATCTTACCAACAGCAGCGAGCTTGGCGTTGCGATGCAAATCCTTTTCCAGCTGCTTCACTCCGGTCATATCCTGCAGGACAATTACCTCCCCAGGATACTCCCCTTCACCATTTTCGTTCACTGTACGGGAAAGAAAGTTGACAACCTGCTCGTGACCATCAGCACCCGTATAGGAAACTTCACCATTAAGACTGCCGGTGGTTTTCTCTGCCGATTTCATCATCTCAGCCAGGCGTCCATCCCCGGCATCATCAATCCTCTGCCCGAGCAGCTCCCGTTCTCCATTGCCGAGAATATCGGTTGCAGCTCGATTACAAATGCGGATGCGCCCATCGCGATCGGTAGCAATCAGCCCTACTGGCAGCAAGACCACAAGTCGCTCCATGAAGGCCAGCAAATCAGCAACGCCTTTCTCCGCCTGTTTCACCCCCTGCACGGTGAGAAAGGAAAGGACTCCGCCAATCCCGACGAGAACAATAACCGCCACCTGCAGGATAATCTGCAGAAACTGCCTCTTCAACGGCGCACTGAAATCTCCGTAGTCAAGGTTAAGGAGAAGCACCGGCGAACGCAGCTCAATACGCTGCAACTGTTTCTTGACGAGGGCAACGCCGGTATAATTCCCGGCCATACGATACCGCATCTGGCCCATACTGTGCTCCCCGCCTCCATGGGCAAGTTCAGTAAATCCCGATCCTCCCCCGCTGAAGGCAACGCGATGCGGTGCGGCAACCATAAAATGCCCGCCATCATCATGGCTCAGCTCCAACTCCATTTCAGGCTTGTCATTGTGGACACGTTCGACCAGCTCCCGCTCCTTCCAATCCAACTCCCCGTTAAAATCTTTGGGTTCTCCGCCGCGGAACCTTGCTATGCTGGAAACCAGGACCTGTCCCGTACGAGGATCAACAATCCGTGCAGAAAGCACTCCCTCCTCCTCGGTCACCAGATCCAGTGCAGAGGTCATCAGCAATTTCCAGCTGAAGTTACCGGCGGAAAAGTCGCCACTGCGCAGTGCACGACGAATCTCCTCACGGGCGGTGTAGTTCACCATCCGAATAGCTGTCAATCCTTTCTGCTCAAGACTCTTGTTGATGAGAGACTTCTCACGCTGGTAGTTACTCACAGCGAAGAAGGCCAGCAGACAGAAAAGCAGCATCCAGGCAACACCGAGAATCCAGGGGGAATACTCCAGCAGGCGACGCCGTCGATGTGGGGTGCGCGTCCAGATCATCACTCAGTCATTCAAAATTTTTTCAAGGATCAGCCTCGAAATCAGGTAGGTGGGGATAACTCCTTCCTCCCCCATCGGTCCGGAAGCCAGTGTTTCCCCGCTTACAATGGGATTATCTGAAGCATAATAAGCGTAACGAACCGTAATATCCTCCGGTATATACCCTTTAATAACAGCAGCGCTGATGGCACGACAATAGTGGCCGCCTTCCATCTCAAGGCCAACAACACACCAGTCGGAAGAGTGAAAACGTTCAAGCACCGCACAATTCTGCAGAGAGGTCCCGAGAACAGTAAGCATCGTGCCCTCATAGACCTTCACATCATCGGGAAAATCCTCACTGACGAGATCATTATTTACCATGTAGCTGTGTCCAACACCCTCCAGCACATAAGAGGAAGGCAGCATCACATCCCCCTTTTCTCCCCCCAGTATTCCAGCTTTGCCCATAATGGAGATGCTGGCAAACAGGAGTTTGACAGCCCCCTCTTCTTCTGACACAGGATGAAGCAGTTCGTCCATAAGGTCAAAGGCCTGGGTACCAAAAGCGTAATCAGCCACCAGCAGGACAGGCTGTTCTTTTTCCACCCTCTCCCTGCTGAGATTCAGTGAAGGATGAAGCGCATCAAAGTCCACCCTGCACAGGTCAATAATTTGCACGGTGACGGCCGAACCAGAGGTGTCACATAGAGGGAAAAAGCCATGTTTTACGGCATATTCTTCAACGATATCACCGTCTTCACGCAGTGTTTTCGCCATTTCATATACATCTGCCGGAACCTTCTGCCCCGCCTCCCCCAGAGCCCCCGCCCCGTAGAGCAGATTGCGAATGGAGTGAGTATTTGAGCTGATAACATGCAGCGGCCGTTTTTCCAGACCATTATCAATGAGAAGCTGCTTGAGATTGTCTGACCAGATGGCAGCATATTTCTGGTGGTTCAACATTTCATGGAGGTTGGGGGTAAAATAAACCGTGAGCATGTCCTGCTCTTCCCTGTGCTCCCGCAGAACTCTGTTGCCAATCCCGTAAATAATGTTGAAAAGGCCATTATTAGATCCGTGTTCCCGACGGCTTTTGTCGAAATATTCCCAGGTATCCCGTGTCTCCCGCCAGGTGCGCCCCAGGATAATGGCAAGATTCCAGAGGGCCTGCTGCAATGCCTCTTTCTCAAGTTCTCCCTCAATCTTCACAATTTTGGTCAGTTCGCGCCACTCTGCAGAGATGCCATCAGGGTAATTGTCAGCCTGACGGGCGATCTTTTCCGCTTCGATATTGAGAAAGGTGAGATGGGTAAGCAGGTCATACACCTCGCTGGTTCCGGTGGTCAGGACAAAGCAAAGTTCGGTCGGAGAAACAGCATAGGAAACACGACGACGGCGCAGCGGAAGAAGCGCTTCAAAGGTGGTAGATTCAAAATCTTCCTGACCGGTAAAAATAATACGGCTCGCCCGTTCTATCCCGCGCGGCATGCGGTCAATGACATACTGCAGCCCTTTCAATTCAACGATGCGGTCGCTGGTCATGCTGCCATATATCTCCGGACTCAGCTGAATAAGTGCATCGGCAAGCCTGCCACCTGTTTTTCCTGATGGATGATAGACACCTTTCAACGGCAGAGAGTCGGCGAGGGTCTTGAATGTACTGATGGCGTGGCGCGCCTTTTGCGACTGGGAAAGTTCCAGCATGATATCACCTTTACACAGAACGTTAATTGCCTTGAACTGGCCAGACAATATGTAATTTTAAGGAACCTCGAATATTTGTGGAGAGTATAACATGGAGCAGAGACATTTGACTGTGAAAATTTTGCAATCTTTTCAAGCTAATGGCGTCTTATTGCGGCAGTAAAGAGGTCCTCCGGGAAACTGCAGCGATGGAAAATGAATTCACTTTTTATATTTATCGATAGAAAAAATGGCACCTGTATCGGCCAGCAGTGATAGTATAAAAGATGTACCTTTATCCGGAAAAAAACGAGTTGAACAAACCAATACTTAAAAATCCTGTGACAGGAGAAGGGTTTTAAAATTATGAAAAATACCGCATACATATTTGGACCAGTTCCCTCAAGGCGTCTCGGACAGTCTCTCGGTGTAAGCCCCATTCCTGAAAAGACCTGCAATTATAACTGTATCTATTGTCAGCTCGGCAGAACCAGCAAAATGACCAATAAGAGGCTCTCATTTTTTCCACTGAAAGACATCGTGGATGAGCTGAAAACCTATATGAAAGAGAAGGTCGACTTTGATGTTATCACCATTGTTGGTGAGGGAGAACCGACCCTCTACGCCGATCTTGGAATGCTTATTGATGAGATTAAGACATTAACTGACAAACCAGTTGTGGTTATCACAAATTCAGCCCTGATGAGTGATGAAGGTGTTCGAAATGCTCTCTATAAAGCAGATATCGTCCTGCCCACAATGGACGCTTTTGATGAAGAGTCCTTAAAAAGGATAAACCGTCCCATCGGCACGATAACATTTACGGAGGTTTTGCAGGGGCTTATCGAATTTTCGCACAACTACAGGGGGAAAATGTGGGTGGAGATCATGCTTGTTGCCGGTTTCAACGACAGCGATAAGCAGCTGGCGGCATTGAAGATGCAGTTGGAAAAACTCACGTTTGACAGAGTCTACGTCAACACCCCGGTTCGTCCCCCTTCTGAAAGCTATGCGAAAAAGGTGAGCCAGGAGACACTGAAAAAAGCCAACAAAATGTTTTCCGCCCTGTCTATTGAAAACCTGACGGCGGGAGAATTCTTCAGTAATGATCCAGATATTATTGAAGCTGTCCTGGAAATAATAACACGACATCCGATGAAAGAAGATGAGATCAAAGAGTTTATAGAGAGGAGAAATGAAGATGTTGAAGAAACTTTTACGAAATTAAGAAACAGCGGGAAAATAGATATCTGCGAGTACGAGGGGGAGAAAACATACAGGCATAAAAAATAGGAGCATGCAGGAAGGGATATTTACAAAGGCACAGAAAACCTTCCGCCTCCTTCTTAAACCACTGCTGAATCGCATCGAAAGATTGAACTCTTTCAAGCGTTGAACGAAGATGTCCAGGAATTACCGGTGATGGTGTAACAGCCGCAATGCTCTGAGATCCCGTGTAATCCATAAAGAACTTATCTACAGCTTATTGCAATATCTCGACAGCACAGCCCCTGGGAATTTTTCTTCTGTCGCAGAGCTTCATTTCACAGATTTATTCCCCGCCTCCGGCTCCGAGCAGGGAACAATTCCGCTTTTTTCGCATGTTTCAATCGTCAAGAAACGTGCTCAATGCCTCCATCAGATTCTCCCGGCCCCGTCCGTCGAGGGCGGAAAAAAGAACCCGCTGATCCTCCTGCAGATGGTGACCAACATCAAGTTGACGGGCATTTTTACCAAGGGCAGCCCCACTGACCTTGTCGATCTTTGTATAAACAACGAGAAAAGGGATACTCTGGTCACGAAGCCAGTCGATAAGCTGGCTGTCGAGCAGCTTGGGTTCATGGCGGATATCAACAATCACCACCACACATTTTAGACATTTGCGCTGTTCGAGGTAGGACGTAATCAATGCCTGCCAGGCATTCTGCATCCCCCTCGGCACCTTGGCATAACCGTAACCGGGGAGATCGACAAAGCGAACATCCTCTCCGATCTGAAAGAAGTTGAGCCCCTGGGTTTTACCGGGGCGGGCAGAGGTCTTGACCAGTTTTTTACGGCCAAGAAGTGTATTGAGCAAACTCGACTTGCCAACGTTGGAACGCCCGGCGAAGGCAATTTCGGGAAGGTCCTCTGCGGGAAGTTGTTTCAGGCTGTGTACACTGAGAAGAAACTCGATATCTGAAAAATCCATGGTGGCCTCGGAAGTATCAGCCGGACTTGCGCCCGGCGTTTTTAACAGTGCTGAAACTTCTCAGATAACTTTATTGAGAGGATATTCGATAATCCCCTCTGCGCCCAGCTTTTTCAGTTGCGGCACAAGATCACGAACAACATCTTTGGTGACCACCGTCTCAATGGAAAACCACTCTGTGTGGTAAAGACTGGCCACGGTCGGTGCGTTGAGAGAAGGCAGCACATCCACGATCTTTTGTACTCTTCCTTCGGGAACGTTCATCTTCAGCCCTACCACACGGTCTGCGGCAAGAGCTCCCTGCAGCAACAGAGCAATATTCTCAATTTTCTCGCGTTTCCAGGGATCTTCCCACACCTTTTTATTGGTGATCAACTGAGTGTTGGATTCCATCAGTTCGTGAATGATGCGCAGGCCGTGGGCACGGATAGTCGTCTCTGTTTCAGTAACTTCAACAATAGCATCGGCCAGGCCGGAAACAACTTTGGCTTCGGTTGCTCCCCAGGAAAATTCAATCTCTACATTGATGCCCTTCTCCTCAAAGAAGCGCTTCGTTACGCCGACCAGTTCAGTGGAGATTTTTTTGCCTTCGAGATCTTCAATCTTCTTGATATCGGAATCGCCGGCAACAGCAACAACCCAGCGGGTCGGGCGATTGCTCACTTTTGAATAAACAAGATCACAAACCAGTACAGTCTCTGACTGATTTTCCATGGTCCAGTCTTTCCCGGTAATCCCGGCGTCAAGCAAACCGCTCTCAACATAGCGCGACATCTCCTGTGGACGGCAGATAGAACAGTCCAGCTCAGAGTCATCAATTTCGGGGAAATAGTTGCGGGCTGCGGGTTTGATACGCCATCCAGCTTTTTCAAAAAGCTGGATAGTAGCTTTTTCAAGGCTGCCTTTAGGCAGACCAAGCTTTAATGTGTTCATGAAATTCTCCTGATGTCTAAATATTATTTGCCATACACTTTTTTGGGATCAAACAACGGTTTGCCCTCCGTACGGAGAGTTTCGCCGTCTACAACACGGTAAAAACAGGAGCGATGGCCGGTATGACAGGCCGCTTCACCGATTTGCTCAATTTTATAGACGACGGTGTCATCATCACAATCGACAAGAATATCATGGATAATCTGCACGTTGCCTGAACTTTCGCCCTTGAGCCACAGTTTCTGGCGAGAGCGGCTCCAGTAATGGGCCTTGCCAGTCTCGAGGGTCTTCTCCCAGGCCAGCTTATTAATATAGGCCAGCATCAGTACCTCGCCTGTTTTATAGTCCTGGGCAATGGCAGGGATAAGACCGTCTTCGGATTTGCTGAAATTCAATTCAACCATGGGAACCCTCTAATATTTCTTTCAGATAGCGACGGGAACACCCGCCCGAACAATAAAAAATTTTACTTTGAGGCAATCTTTCAGGTTAGACGTGCGAACTCCTTTTGTCAAGGAGAGTGGAAATTTCTCTACAAAATTCACCGAGAAGTTGCAAAGCGGGAATTATTTACTACCTTGTTCTCCACAAGAAAACTGACACAACAATTTAAGGGAACATCGAATAACCCGTCTTTCACCCATCTTCTTCGTTGCAGTCAAAAATTTATCTTCGGAATATTAATTATATGCCTGCGGTAAATGCCCTTCTGCCTCTCGAGTATGAACGAAACACAAGGTTCTTCAAGACACCCTTAATCCTCTTTCCAATTGAACAAGGAGAACTCACATGTCAACAGTTACTATCGCCGTCAACGGCCTTCTCGAAAATGGTGACGTTTTTTTCAGCGTCGACAAGAACAAGCCGCTCACCTTTTCCCTCGGCAACAGTGACCTGCCGCCAACAGTAGAAGAAGCCCTTGAGGCAATGGAAGTTGGAGAAGTGCGCAAGGTGAAGGTCACCCCGGAAGAAGGTTATGGCGCACGCCAGAAAGACCTGCTGCAAACCATCGAAAATGAAGAACTGATCAAGCGACTCAATCCGACTCCTGGAATGGTGGTCTCCCTGCGAGCGAATAAAGACGGCGAAGAACAAATCATCCCGGCTACTGTTATCGAAGTAAACGAAGGTTCAATTACAGTCGATTACAACCACCCTCTCGCCGGACACAATCTCACCTATGAGCTGGAATTGCTCAAAAAAGAATAGACACTTTTCTTCAG
>JBFHIO010000038.1:0-9938 GCA_041596435.1 Desulforhopalus sp.
AATTTGGCTGGATTCTCCAGTTTGCCGATGTGTTGTCCGGGGATGAGGCGGTGGCCTTCAGCAAGGCAAAAGTTGTTCTTCATCGACGCTCCGCAGGCGAGCAGGGGCGGCAGATCGCGTGCAAGGCGCAGGCTGTTGGGGGTGTAGCCGCGGCTTCGCCGCAGGAGGTGGGGGGCGTTGGCGGCGATCCGGGCAACGGAATCATCTACCCGGGTAAGAATCTCGCGGTTGTGATGAAGAAAAAGGTCAGCAATGTCGCTGAGCTCCGTCTTCGCCTCTGCACGGTCCCGGCAGATCGGGTTGCCGTGGTGGTTCCCGGAGGTCATTACCAGAAAAGGGGGGCAGTCGGAGTGGGCGAGGAGGAGGCTGTGCAGCGGGGTGGAAGGTCGCATGACACCTGTCTCTCTGATGTTCGGGGCGATGTTTGCCGCGAGCCGGCCTCGTTTCTCTGTAAAAAGAACGATGGGAGCCTGCGGCGAGTTGAACAGTTCCAGCTCCGCACTCTTTACCTCGCAGATTTTACCAAGATGTTCCGGCTGACACATGATGGCCAGCGGTTTGGCAGGGCGCTGTTTCCGGAGACGCAGGCGTGCGACTGCTTCTTCGCTGCAGGCGTCGACTGCAAGGTGGTAACCGCCGAGACCTCGGATGGCGACGATCTTTCCGGCGGCCAGTGCTTTCGCCGCTGCGGCCAGCGGTTCTCCCTGTGCACCGTCGAGTTCGAGCTGCGGCCCGCAGAGAGGACAGGCGTTGGGCTGGGCGTGGAAGCGGCGACTGGAGGGATCGTCATATTCATGCTGACAGGCCTCGCACATGGGAAAGACGTTCATTGAGGTCTTGGGACGGTCGTAGGGGACCTCGCTGACGATGGTATAGCGCGGTCCGCAGTCGGTGCAGTTGGTGAAGGGGTAGTTAAAACGGCGATTGCGGGGATCAACGATTTCAGCGGCGCATTTTTCGCAGAGACATATATCGGCGGGAATTTCGGCGTTTGCGTTTTTCGGGGTGTTGCTGTGGAGTATTGTGAAGTTCTCCATCGCCAGGGGAGGTTGCTCTTCAACGGTAAAGGAGTCGATGCGGGCGAGCGGGGGGACATCGCTTCGCAGGCGGCGGAGAAATTCCGGTAAATTTTCTCCACACCCTTTAATGATTACTCCGGAACCGTCGTTGCGCACCGAGCCTGAGATCTTCAGTTCCTTCGCAAGCCGATAGACAAAGGGGCGGAATCCCACTCCCTGAACGATACCGGTAATCTGTACGAGGGCAGAGTTATGAGTGTTCATTTTTTGTTCTGAATTGAGTATCATTTTACTATTTTACTCAATTTCTCTATCCCTGTATGTGAAATCATGCCCACTCATCTGAAAAAACTTCTCGCCTCCCGTCTTCCCGCAGATGAGCTCGATCAGCTCGTTGGCAGTTTCGATGTGGTGGGCGATATCGCCGTTGTCATCATTCCCTCCCCTCTGCTTCACCGCCGCGGGTTGATTGCCGAAGCGATCCTTTCCACGAGCCGTCATCTCCGCACGGTTTTGCGCCGCGCCGGTGTGTACAGTGGAGAGTTCCGCACTCTGCCACTGGAGGTTATTGGTGGAGAACCCCGCAAAGAGACAGAGGTGCGCGAGTTTGGTCTGCGTTATCAGCTCAACCTCGAAACTTGTTACTTCTCAGTGCGCAGTGGCACGGAACGCCAGCGCATAGCCGGGCTGGTGAAGACTGAAGAGCGGGTTCTGGTCCTTTTCTCCGGGATTGCGCCCTTTCCGTTGATGATTGCCCGTGTTGGCGGGGCACAGGTAACAGGGGTTGAGAAGAATTCGGCAGCGCACCATTATGCTGTTGAGAACGTGCGATACAATCAACTGGGGTCGCTGATCACCCTTTTTTGCATGGATGCGGCGGACTTTCTCCGACATTCGGAAACAACCTTTCACCGTATTGTCATGCCGCTGCCCAGGGGGGGCGATGCCTTTCTGCCGGCCGCGCTGCAGGCACTGCGTCCTGGGGGGACGCTTCATTTCTACAGAATGGCGAAAAAGGAGGAGTGCAATGGCATCTCTGCTGTTTTGCAACAGCAGGCCACCGCGGCAGGGCATTGTGTCAGCAAAATTACCTGTACGAAGGCTGGTCACTGTGGCAACAAATCCTTCCGCTGGTGTTTTGATGTTGAGGTTCGGCATTAAAATAAAAAGAGGACCGGCGGAAATTTTCCGACGGCCCTCTCATACAATTTATAAAATAATTCGACGGGTTACAGAACCAGTTTAATCCCGCTGGCATCCGACTTGTCGGCCAGCTCTTTAAGATGGGCCCGCTGTACAGCGGCCACCGTAGATTCAATGGCACGGGTACTTGCCCTGCTGCCCATGTCAAAATCAACTCCGCAGAGGTATTCCACGCCGGTATTCTTGCGGATACGGGCTAAATGACGCACCGTGGTGGCAAGTCTGGCGACCTCTTCATCATCTATTGAGAGCGTTAACGGCAGCACATCACTCTCTTTGATCAGGCGCTGGTGTTGCTTGTCGAGGGAAAGAGACATTCCACTGATGGAAATGTTGACTGGACGTACAGAAACGTCTTCGCCGTTAAGTTCAATAACTGCCTTAAAGGGCATTCCGTCGATCACTTTGGAGCGATTTTCCCTTGTGATATGTACCAGACGGGCGATGGGGGGAAAGGCCATACGTAATACGGCAATGCCACCTGCGTGGACTTGAGATTCAAAATTGGTACCAAACTCCACATCAAAGGAAGATGTGGACATGCGCAGAACGATGGTTTTTGATTTTTTCAACCGCATGTTGCCTATCCCCGGTTCTACGGGAAGGGTGAGAACATGGGTTTGTTTGAGAAGAAAATCCCCCTCATTATACTCTTCCTGCTCAGGTTGTTCCTCTCCCTCTTCCAGCTCAGGTTCGGGGGGAACATCATCAATCATGCGGGTGAAATAGGTTGTGGCCAGACCGTCATATTCGACTTCGAGAGTTTTGTCATCAAGCAGGGCACTCTGCAGATAGCGCAGAATCTCGTCCGATTTCACCAGAATATCACCGTCAACGAGTGCCTCACTGACGGCATTCAGCGACATGATCGTCCGGGGAAAATAGTACTTGAGTTGTTTTTGAATCTCTTCGTCTGTCATGGCTTTGCGATACTTGCAATCCTTGTCAATATGACGGGTTCTGCCATTAACTTCAGCGGTTGGTGCCCCGCACAACGGCGAGGCACCTTCCTCTTCAAACAAATTATATCATATCTTTAACTGCTTCTCTTTCACTTTGCAGTTCTTTTTCGGTTACGGCCATCATTTTCTTTTGGAAATCACTGATTTTGAGACCGGTAACTTCTTTCCATTTTCCGCCTTCGCAGGTCATCGGACGGGCATAAATGAGGTCTGTATCAATATTGTAGCTGTTTCCGCCACTGTACGCGCCCATGCTTACCCAGCCGCCGTTAGTACCGAGAGCCCAGCTGCGCATATGGTCGATGGCTGCAGAGGCTGCAGAGGCTGCAGAAGATGCCCCGCGGGCTTCAATAACTGCCGCACCACGCTGCTGAACGGTGGGAATGAAGGTGTTTACATACCAGTCATTGTCCACTTTGTCTGTGGCAGCGGCTCCGTCTATGGTTACGTTGGCGATATCGGGGAATTGAGTGGAGCTGTGATTGCCCCACACGGCCATTTTTTTAACCTGGGAAGAATGGGTGCCGGTTTTCTCCGCGAGTTGGGAAAGGGATCTGTTGTGGTCGAGGCGCATCATGGCGGTGAAGTTTTCCTTCGGCAGATCGGGAGCATTCTTCATGGCGATGAGGCAGTTGGTGTTGGCCGGATTCCCAACTACCAGAATTTTTACGTCGCGACTGGCATTGTCGTTGAGTGCTTTACCCTGAGTAGTGAAGATGGCTCCATTTTTCTGCAGCAGGTCTGAACGTTCCATTCCTTTTTTACGGGGCATGGAACCGACCAGCAGTGCATAATCTGCGTCTTTGAAGGCAACGTTGGGATCATCGGTGGGGACAATTCCCTGCACCAGCGGGAAAGCACAGTCGTTAAGTTCCATGACAACACCCTTGAGGGCACCCATTGCGGGTGGAATTTCAAGGAGATGGAGGATAACCGGCTGGTCTGCACCAAGCATGTCACCAGCAGCGATACGGAAAATAAGAGCGTAGCTGATGTTACCTGCGGCTCCGGTGATTGCAACACGTACGGGACTTTTCATTACAGCCTCCTGAATAAAATGTGATGAACGGTTGAGAATCCTGGAAACAACACTTACTGCTACTTCACTGCGTTTGCAGGGATTTGCAGTGTTTTCTGAACGCTCCCGAGCAGTCTCGATGAGATTGTTCGGAGTGGTTAATCAAGAAACCCTGTTTTCCTGTGCAATAAAACTGATACAAAACATACCATAAGCAGATGGGTGTGGCCACTATCTTAAGGGAATCAATGATGATTTTTCCCTCTTTTTCGACGGGAGCAGAAAAAACTACTTCCGGGAGCGGAATTGGGGAGAATATCCTCTTGTGGGTGTGAGCTGTCTGATGCGTAATTTCAATATGTTAAGGGGTTTACTTTATAATATTGGTCTGCTGTAGAGCCAACGGGGAAAATGTAAGTCTAATGAGAGGAAAGTGCAGAAGGGTGTGGAAAAAGTATGAAAAAGGTGTGGAGAGGGGGTGGAAAGAGTGTGGAAAAGGTGTTGAAAACTCTGAAGGGATGTTCCAGCTCGGTGTCAGGGGCGATTTTGTGAATGTTTTTTTCGACGGTCGAAAAATTCTCGCATATCGGAAACTAAAACATTCCAGAATTCCTCAAGATCGGAGACGAGGTTGTCGTCTTCGTTGAGGTATTGATCAATCTGGTCAATCGCTTCGTGCTGTTCCTGCAGCCTGGTCTTTTCCAGTTCTGCCTTGAGTTTAACGAGATATTGTTCCAGTCGAGCAATCTTCGTCTCAAGTTCTTTTTGTGTCTTATCTGTCATGATATTAGTTCCGGAGTGCAGATGCTTTTACCAGCCAAGTGCATTGCTTCCTATGATGAGGATTGCTGGCGCGAGAAAAAAGACGACACCAATATAGGCAATGGCGTAGAATTTATTTCTTGATGTAGCTTTTGCAAGTGTGCTGGCGAGACGAAGAGGAATATTACGCAGGAAGGGGATGCTGTAAATCACCACGACTCCGAGGACATTATACGTGAGATGCACAAAGGCGATCTGCAGAGCAAGTCCCGCTGTGGGACCGGTAATTGCGGTGGCTGCAAGTAAAGCGGTTATACAGGTGCCGATATTGGCTCCAAGGGTAAAAGGGTAAACCTGACGCAGAGTGAAGACGCCGTTGCCGGCGAGGGGGACAATGAGACTGGTTGTGGTGGAAGAGGATTGTACGAGGATGGTGAGCAGGGTGCCGGAGGTGATCCCGGAGATCGGGCCGCGTCCTACCGCCCAGTGAAAAACTTTCTTCACCCGGCCGACCATCAATACCTTGAGAAGTCGGCCGATGACGGTGATGACTGCAATAATAGTTATCACTCCAAGCAGAATCATGACGATACCGTTCAGAGGATGGGGCAGCAGGCCGCTGGCGACTTCCTGAATTGTCTTGAGGACTGGCTGAATCAGCGGCTTGATGAAATTGAAACTTTTCATCGACATGGAGTTGCCGCCATAAACCAGCGAGCTCAAATATGCTCCAATTTTATCAAGAATGCCGAACTGAATCTCCAGTGGAAGAAAAATGATAACACTGAGCAGGTTAAAAAAATCATGGATGGTTGCAGCAGCGTAGGCCCGGCGGAATTCTACTCCCCTGCGGATATGGCCGAGACTGACGATGGTATTGGTTATGGTCGTGCCGATGTTGGCTCCCATTACCATGGGGATGGCAATAACCACCGGCAGACCGCCGGCAACAAGACCAACAATAATTGAGGTCACTGTGGAAGATGATTGAATCAGCGCCGTGGCTACAGTGCCGATAACAAGGCCGGTAATCGGATTACGGGCGAAGTTAAAGAGATCCTTGGCGTTTTCTCCCGCGGCCATGTTGAATCCGCTGCCGATCATCGAGACCGCCACGAGCAGCAGATAGAGGAGAAAGGCAATGAGAACCCAGTCTCTTGTGCGGTTTAACAGGGCCAGGATATGAACCAGACCATCGCTCCGCTTTTCACTCTCCACCTGTTCCGCTCCCGATGATATAATGACGCCTCCACTCTCCATAATACCTCTGTTTGTATGGTAATTTGTGTTGGGGAAGGTTCTGACAAATATGCGGTTAGTAAATCATGGGGCAGGGAAATGCAACCGTTTTATAGGAAGAATCGGCTCGAATCCTGTCCGTTATTTCCAATTGCGACCGGCGCGCAGTGCGCCAGCCGCATCTTTTGCGGTGCAGACTTTTCTCAGCAGTATTTGTAGAGGACCTGAGTGCCCTTGTCGCCATCGCCGGCATCAACAATTTTCTGGTAGAGTTTTTCTGCCAGTGCCAGCCCCTGTGGATTGAAGCCAAGTTTCTCGGAAGAATCGAGGGCAATTTTCATATCCTTGATGAAGTGTTTGACGAAAAATCCTGGTTCGAAATTACCATCAAGCATGCGCGGGGCGAGGTTGGAGAGCGACCAGCTCCCGGCAGCGCCACTCTCAATACTGGTGAGCACGGTGCGGGGATCAAGACCTGCTTCTTCGGCGTAGCGGATTGCTTCAACTACACCCATCATGGTGGAGGCAATAGCTATCTGATTGCTTGCTTTGCAGTGCTGTCCCGCACCGGCCTTCCCCTGATAGACGATATTTTTCCCCATACTCTCAAAAAGAGGCAGGGCTGTTTCAAAGCTCGATTTGTCGCCGCCGATCATGATGGAGAGCGTACCGTTTTTGGCCCCCACATCACCGCCGGAGACCGGTGCATCAAGAGCCGTAATTCCCTTCTCTTTTGCAGCAGTGTAAATACGCAGGGCAAGGGATGGGCTGGAGGTTGTCATGTCGATGAGGATGGTGCCCTGGTCGGCGCTCTCCAGGAGGCCACCTTTACCAAAGTAGATCTCTTCCACATCCTGCGGGTAGCCAACGATGGTTATGATGGCATCACAGCCCGAAGCCAGCCCGGCGATAGTGTCGCACCAGGTTGCCCCGGCGGCAATCAATTCCCCCGCCGTTGCTTTCGTGCGGGTATAGACGCGCAGGTCATACCCCGCCTTTTTAATATTTGCGGCCATGCTGCGTCCCATGACACCGAGTCCGATAAAGCCGATTGTTTTCATGTTGTCTCCTTCAGAGAGGTTTTTTTCAGGGAAAACTGTTTTTTTCCTGACAGTCAAAGGGGTTTTTACATATTTTGAAGCTGTGCCAGTCCCGCCTCCAGATCCTGCTGCAGGTCATCAACATTTTCGAGGCCGATATTGAGGCGGATAATTGTTTTCCCGGCGTAGCGTGAGTTTGTCTGACGGTTGACCTTTGCCGCTGTCAGCAGGCTTTTGTACCCGCCCCAGCTGTAGCCGAGGTGGAAGAGCTGCAGGTGGTCGATGAAGGTGCCGAGATCTTCTTCACTGCAGTCATTTTTCAGGGTGAAGGAGAAGAGACCGGTCGAACCGGTAAAGTCTCGTTTCCACAGCTGATGTTCGGGATGGCTTTCCAGTGCTGGATGGAGGACGTTTTCCACCAGTGAATGGGTCTCGAGCCAGCGGGCAATCTGCAGAGCAGATTCCGCGTGGCGGCTGAGGCGTACCTGAAGGGTGTGCAGGCCGCGCAGGGCAAGGGAGCAATCTTCGGCGGGAGTGTAGATCTCCATTATTTTGTAGAACTCATCAAGAGCTTCGGCGTGTTCTGCATTTGTTGAAACGGAGCCTGCCAGCACATCAGAGTAGCCGCAGATGTACTTGGTCAGCGAGTGAATGGTGACATCGACCCCGAGTTTGAATGGATCAAGGTAAAGAGGGGTGGCCCATGTATTGTCGATGAGGGTGGTGATACCGTGTTTTCTGGCTACTGCACATACCGCCGGGATATCCTGCAGTTCCATGGTTATGGAACCTGGGGATTCCAGCAGAATGGCGGCGGTGTTCGGACGAATATATTTCTCAATGTCCCCCGCGATATTTGCGGCAACGGCAGAGGTCTCCACGCCAAATTTCTTGAGAATGGTCGAACAAAAATGCTGGCCGGTCATATAGGCGTTATCGCAAACAATCAGATGGTCGCCAGCTTTGAGGAATGTCATCAGCGCGGTGCGGATGGCATCAATTCCTGAGGGGCAGATGCGGGTCAGAGCGGCGCCCTCCAGCCGGCGCATGGCTTCTTCAAACTGCCGCTGGGTAGGCAGGCGGTCGGTGCCGTAGGTAATGCCGCTGAACTGGTGATGGTCAACTTCGCACATCTCCGCGTAGTCTTTGAAAAGGACGGTCGAGCCGCGATAGAGAGGCGGGTTTATGGTGGTGGCAGGAGTGTTGTCCAGTTCGGTCCAGAGGGTGCTGTTGATTCGTGTTTCTTCGTGCATATTAGGTATTGTGTTTTATCATTTGAAGAATGTATGGGAAATATGGGCCTGATGTCACAGTGCCGTCAGCATACAACGAACCCTTTAATTTTACCATGTCGGAGGCGCGGGAATGGCGCAGGAGAAGAAAAGATTTCGAGTAGGATGGATGGTGGACGGGGGCAGTGCGGAGACGCCTGGAGAACAGCTCCTTACCGTGGAAAATGGCCTCATTACAAAGATTGAACCGTGGAGCGACAGCCTTGGAGTGGCTGCAGAAGAGTTGACTGATCTCTCCTTTTGTACCATTTTGCCCCCCCTCACTGACGCTCACTGCCATCTCTGCATATCCGCTACCACCGATCTCGCAGTGCGGGAAAAGCAGCTTGCCTCCAGCTGTGAGGAGTTGCTGCCGGCACTGAAACAGCATACCGGAGACTACCTCAGCCACGGAGTATTTGCTGTGCGCGATGGTGGTGATTATGGGGGATATGCCCTGCGTTTTGCAAAGGAACAGGAACACCCGATCACCCTGCGCACCAGCGGGCGGGCATGGCACCGTAAAGGGCGCTATGGTCGGCTCCTCGGGCGGACGCCGGGAAGTTATGGTCTCACTCTTCCTGAGGCTTTCAGCGAGGCAGAGCGCAGGGGAGAGGATGCGGGGGCGGAGTTTGTCAAAATTGTTCAGTCTGGAGTCAACAGCCTCTCGGAATACGGAGTGCAGACTCCGCCGCAGTTTCCGCTGGAGGAGTTGAAGGAACTGGTACGGCGTGCTGCGGAGTGCGGTAAAAAGGTGATGGCTCATGCCAACGGACAGGAGGCGGTGCGCATTGCCATTGAGGCAGGCTGCCACTCGATCGAACATGGTTTTTTCATGGGGGAGGAAAATCTCAAACGGTTGCGTGACAGTGAAGCCGTGTGGGTCCCCACCGTCTTCTCCATGCGCGCATATCGGCAGAATATTGATATCCTTGGCGAGCATGGTAATCAGATTGTTCTCGACCGTCTTCTTGAACATCAGCTGGCACAGCTTGCTCAGGCGCGGGAACTCGGCGTGAAGGTTGCCGTTGGCACGAATGCCGGCAGTCTCGGTGTGCTTCACGGTGAAGGGGTTATGGAGGAGATGAAGTTGTTCCGTCGCGCAGGGTATTCGCTTGGAGAGACCATTCACTGTTCTTCTGTTGTCGGCGGGAATCTGCTCGGTATGGAAAATTTTGGAAGGTTGCGGCCCGGTGCTCCGGCCACCTTTCTTGCCTCGAGGGGAACTCCTTCGCAGTTGCCCCGCAAAATTATTTACCTTGAAGCAATTTATATTGAGGGAGAGTGTGTATAATGATATAAGTAACGCGTCAATTTTAACCAGTATAAAACTGTTAATCTGTTTATATGCTTCTTAAATACTCACAAAAACAGTTTTAGGATTTACTTGACTACTTTTTTTCTTGTATTCTTGTATTAAATCT
>JBFHIO010000039.1:0-9519 GCA_041596435.1 Desulforhopalus sp.
CTATATGCCTGCGGTAAATTTTCTCCTGTGCCTTGAATATGAACGAAATACAAGATTATCCAAGGTACCCATTATTCTTGTTTTTTTTACAGGTCTGGACGTTTTTCAATGACTGTAATTTTGTTAAGCAAATTTTCTGTATCTACAAGCTGGGGGTTAAATCGAACTTTGACTCAGAAGCGTCTGTTCCGGGCAGGATACTGCTGCCAGAGATTATGCACAATTTCAGGGCATTATTGTGCATTGCCGGATATAGATTCCCACTGTCAATGAGAATGGACAGGCTGGCCCGGCGATTTACTCTTATTCCTGAGTGTACGTAACAAAACCTGTTTTTTTGTCCTCCTGGTCAAGTTCTTTTTCTCCAAAAAAGTGCATCGCTGATAGTGAGTGCTGGTATGGTACCCGTGAATGGTAACCTCCGGTTAAGTTGTGATGATATAACCATACCGGCAGCTCACTCATGTTCATATCACGGTGTTGCACTTATTGTACTAATCCAGCCCTTCTGCTGAAGAGACACCTGCGTAAGAAACTGGTTTTATCCACCATGTCGTCCAGACAAAAAAAACCGCCGTCAACTAATTGTTGACGGCGGCAAAAAAAAACATCCCTGCAAAATATCAGCTCTTAGAGACCAAGTAATTTTTTCGCATTCTTGTACATTACTTTTTCCAAAGTTTCTGCAGACCATGGCAGTTCTTTGTAGATCTTCAATGCAGTCTCCTGCTCAACAAAGGGGTGAGCAGAAGCAAAGAGGAACTGATCCGGAATGATAGTTTCAGCCGCTTTAATGTAGATGTCGGACTGCGGAGAAAGTTCAAACTCAGAAACTTCAAGATACACGTTGGCGTTACGCTGAGTAACAAAAACCGCCTCATTCACCCAGGGGTATCCGCCGTGGCTGATAATGATTTTCAGTTCCGGGAAGTCCCGGGCAACAAAATCAATATAACGCGGAGCAACATGATCCATTACCGCACCATCAACGAGAGTAGCCGGACCGGTGGTGAAAATTATCGGAATCTCCAGCTCACAGCACTTGGAGTAAATAGGATAATATTTGGCATCATTGGGATAGAGATGGGAGAGATATGGATCTACTGCGGCACCCTTCATTCCTTTCTGCTCTACAGCTTCAGTCAATTCGCGAACAGCATCCATCCCTTTATGGGGATCAAGGCCATAGAAACCGATAAATTTTTCGGGAAAGGCTTTAACAAAGGCAACCACGCTTTTGTTATTTGCGGGGACGTCATAGGTCTTTTCGCAGTCGCGACCGGTAATAACTGCAACCTCAACCTCACGTTTGTCGAGATCTTTAACGATATCTTCAAGAGACTGTTTAGGGCGTTTGCTGAAATCAATGGCCTTGCAGAGACCGGCGAACATGGAGCTGTTGGCGATGCCGTCGACAACCTCGGGGGTGTTCGGGCGAAAACGAAAATCGATGGACTTCATTGGAAGACTCCTTCGTAAAAGAAATGATTACGCAGGCAGAAAATACACCGCCTGCAGGGAAACGATGAGTCTTCATTCAGCAAGATATATGCCTGTTATAAATCTTGCTTCGGCACAGGCAACATCCCGCCCTTTTACACAAATACTTTTTATTCACTGCTTTGAGGGGATACATCACAAGCTGCGGAAACCACAGCAGGGGCATTTATGCATCACCGTTGCATTATTGCAACCTCTGCGTTACATGTTATTATTATTCTGCAGTAATTAATATTCGCCCCCCACTATGCCGCACAAAACATATTGCATTTTTGCACCTTGAGAAAATTCGCTCTCTATGCAGCTGATAATGAGAACTTTTCTTAAATAATTGACTTCCCTGTATTCTTCTTCGTTTGATCAATTTTTTCCTATCACAAACTCGATTAATACATTCACCAAAACAGATAGATACATTACAGATTTGCAACATACCAAAATCAAATGAATTCCCATTCAGCAAAAAATAGCACAATATTAAAGAGTTTTTCCTAACTGGCACTGCAATTGCTTTTTCCGTCTGGAATAATTATGTCGACGTCATTTTTGGATCGTCGCCTGAAATCACCGCATCGTTTTATTTCTGAAACCACTTCTGGTTTCTCAAGATTTCCACTCTGGAGGAGACATGACTTTATCAGGCAGAAAGACTCTGGCAGCCCTCATCGCCGCAGGGATGCTCTTCAGCGCAGGCAGTGCCCTCGCAAAGAAAACAGTCTTGCGGCTGTGCCACCCCATGGCACCAGGAAACAACGTAACTCTCGGTTACGAGAAGTTTAAAGAGCTGGTGGAAGAACGCTCTGATGGCAATATCAAGGTTCAGCTTCTCGGCAATTCCATTCTCGGCTCTGACCGCGTCACCATGGAATCCACCCAGCAGGGAATTTTGGAAATGGCGTCAAGTTCTTCTCCAAATATGGCAAACTTCTCCAAGGCCTTCATGGTCTTTGACCTGCCCTACATCACCAGTCAAAAACATCAGCAACAACTTTATGACGCTCTCGACAATGGACCGCTCGGCAGATATCTCGATGAAGAGTCTGAAAAGATCAACCTCAAACCAATCATGTACAGCGAATACGGCTACCGTAATTTTGTCACCGCCAAACAGCCTGTGCACAGCCTCGCTGATTTAAAAGGTCTCAAGGTTCGGACCACCGCTTCACCCGTTGAAGTAGCTGTTGCCGCAAAACTCGGCATGAATCCGACTCCGGTTGCCTGGGGCGAGGTCTACACCGCGCTGCAGCAGGGAACCGTTGATGCCGAGGGAAATACCTTCTCCCTGCTCAACGACGCCAAACACACCGAAGCACTGAAATACGCCACGAACTCCGCGCATAACTATTCCATGCATATCATGATGATGAACAAGCGCAAGTTCGACGCCCTCGATAAAAAAGACCAGGAAATCATCCTCAGCTCCGGTGCCGACGCTCTCAAATGGCAGCGTGGCATCACCGCCGAACTCGAAAGGAAAGCGGAGCAGGCTTTTAAAGACAGCGGTATCGAAGTCTACCATCTCACTGACGCTGACAGAGAAGAGTTCAAGAAAGCAACCCGCCCGATATGGGACGAATTTGCCGATCAGATTCCTGCGGAAGTTATCACGCTGGTGGAAAATACCCAGAAAGATATTCCTGCAACTCCGGCACAGAAAACTACTGCAGAATAACCTGCTTCTTTTTTTCGTAAGGACACATTATGACAACCGCGAATGCTCATGAACTGCCCATTGGAGGCAACGACGGCAAGAAAACAGGCTGGCTCGCCTGGCTCGACGAGAATTTCGAAAAACCTTTTCTCGTCACCGGAATGGTCGCCATCATTCTTATTATCAGCTTTCAGGCCTTCTATCGCTATGTAGGCTCGCACTTCTCCACGAATGCCGCCGGTGCAATCTGGACTGAAGAGCTGGCCCGTTTTATTTTTATCTGGATCTCCTATCTCGCCATCCCCATAGCGATCAAGAAACGGAACAACATCCGTGTAGATATCGTCTATGACCGGCTGCCGGAACGCCTGCAGCGCATAAGCTGGGGTGTTGTCAACCTCTGCTTCCTCTCCCTGGTTGGAGTCGTCTTCTGCATGTCAATTTTTCTCCTCTCCAAGCAGATTGAGTTTCCCCAGGTCGCTCCGGGAACGCGCATGCTCTATTTTTTCCCCTATCTTATCCTGCCTTTCGGTTTTGGATTGATGGGTATCCGCCTTATTCAGGACCTGTGGAAGGACCATAAACGCTGTGGCTGGACCGATATTATTATAGGGGCACTGTTCTTCATTGCCATCTCTCTTCCGGCCTTTTTCGCCACCGGGCTTTCCACACTGACTATTCTCTTCGGTTACTTCCTGCTTTACCTGGTCATCGGGGTACCCATCTCTGTCAGTCTCGGCCTCGCAGCCACCATGACTATCATCAATCAGGGGACACTGCCCATCGCCTATGTGGCGCAAACCGCGTTCACATCCATCGACAGTTTTCCCATCATGGCCATCCCCTTCTTCATTGCAGCGGGAGTCTTCATGGGTGCCGGCGGGCTTTCCCGCCGCCTGCTTGAACTTGCCGATGAAATTCTCGGTTCTCTGCCCGGCGGGATTGCCCTTGCGGCAATCGCCACCTCCATGTTCTTTGCCGCCATCTCCGGTTCCGGTCCGGCCACTGTTGCCGCCATCGGCTCCCTGACTATTCCGGCCATGGTTGAACGGGGATATGACAAGTTCTTCTCCGCTGCCATCGTCGCATCCGCAGGCGCCATTGGCGTTATGATTCCGCCCTCAAACCCTTTTGTTGTGTATGGTGTGTCTGCACAGGTTTCCATCGGCAAGCTCTTCATGGGCGGAATTATTCCCGGGATGCTCACCGGTGTTTCGCTGATGGTCTTCACCTACTTCTACTCAAAAAAACGCGGCTGGCAGGGTGTACAGAAGAAACGTTCTGTAGCAACCTTTATCAAAGCCTTCTGGGATGCAAAATGGGCTCTGATGGTTCCGGTCATCATCCTTGGCGGAATCTACGGCGGTCTGCTGACCCCCACCGAGGCCGCAGCCATTGCCGCTCTTTACGGTCTGATCGTTGGTATTTTCATCTACCGCGAACTGAACCTGAAAAACATTGTCCCCTGTATCATGGATGCCTGCTCTACCTCCGCCATCGTTATCATTCTGATGGCCATGGCAACTATCTTTGGTTACATCATGACCATTGAGAAGGTACCTGATACCATCGCTCACGCGATGCTCAGCCTCACCGACAATAAATACATGATCCTGATGATGATCAACGTCATGCTCCTGGTTGTAGGAACGTTCATGGAAGCACTGGCCGCTATTGTCATCCTCACTCCGATTCTGCTGCCCATTGTTATACAGATCGGTGTGGATCCCGTTCACTTCGGTATTATCATGGTTGTCAACCTGGCTGTTGGTTTTGTTACACCGCCGGTTGGAGTTAACCTTTTCGTTGCCAGTGGCGTTGCCAATGCCAAGATCGAAGATCTCTCAAGAGTAGTTCTTCCGATGATTGGCATAATGCTTGCTGTACTTTTACTGATCACCTATATTCCGGCAATTCCGCTTCTGCTGGTTCACTGACAACAGAGCTGAGAGGAGATCACTCCTCTCAGCTCTGCATATAAAGTGGAGGTCTGATCTCCTCCGCGTAACAGATAGAGAAAACTCATGACTTCAGACGAAATTCAAAACACAACAGGCTGGGTTTTTAATATTCAGAAATACTCCGTACATGACGGTCCCGGGATCCGAACTGTGGTGTTCCTGAAAGGATGTCCTCTCTCCTGCCAATGGTGCTCCAACCCGGAATCGCAAACCTTCACCCCCCAGCTGGCCTACGCCCGCACCAAATGCATCACTCTCAGTGAATGTTCCCACTGTGCGGAGGTCTGCACTGCCGGAGCTATCACCCGGGGAGAAGATGACAAAGTTGATATCGACTGGCAGCGCTGCAACCATTGTCTTGCCTGCACAGATGTCTGCCCCTCCAGTGCCCTCAGCCCCTATGGGGAAAAGATGAAGGTAATGGATGTCATTGACCAGGTGGAAAGTGACGCCTCTTTTTACACCCGTTCAGGCGGCGGACTCACCCTGAGCGGCGGAGAACCGCTTGCTCAACCTGAATTTGCCATTGCCCTGCTCAAGGAAGCCAAGCACCGCTACCTGAAAACAGCAATCGAAACAGCAGGCCTGGTGAAAAGAGAAGTATTTCTGGAAGCAGCCAAATACCTCAATTACATTCTGATGGACATCAAATGTATAGACCCCGTGAAACACAAGAAGTTCACCGGAGTTGACAACGCTCTGATTCTGGAAAATTTTCAGGCACTGCGTGAAGCCTTTCCGAAAATGAAGATACGCGTGCGCACTCCTGTGGTTCCCGGATTCAACGATACGGCAGAAGATATTCAGGCTGTCGTCGATTTTCTCAAAGGCCACGATGTGGAGTATGAACCACTTGCCTACCATCGACTCGGGCAGCAAAAATATATCAACACCGGACGGGACTACCTGCTCGGCGACGTTTCCCTGCCCCAGGAGACTTTTGAGGCTCTGCAAAAGGTAGCGGGACAACACCCCCGCGCCATTATTAAATAAGAGCTGTCTGCGTAATTACAGCTTCCACAAGTCCGGCGGGGAGGATACTCTTCCCCGCCTTTTCCCCCTGGCACCTGCCTATGAAAGATCACCACGATATTCTCGTCAACAACATAGAAAACATTCTTGCCGCTCTTGACGATGGTGTCTACCTCACTGACGTGGAAGGCAATACTCTGCACGTCAATCCCATGTATGAAAAACTCACCGGGCTCAAGGCAGATGAGCTGCTCGGACGCAATGTCCACGATTTGATTCAGCTGGGGATCTTCGATGTCGTTGTTCACCCCGAGGTGATAAAAAAGCAAAAGCCCGTCACCACCGTGCAAAATCTCAAGAACGGGAAACGTGTTGTCCTGCGGGGATATCCCGTCTTCAATGACGGCAAAATCGCCCTGGTTATCACTATTGTGCGGGATGTTACTCTTGTCGGGCAGATGCGCGATGAGATTCGCGAGCAGCGCCGTCTTGTCTCCATCTACCACGGCCAGCGCGAGGCTCTGCAGGAAGGAAGCGAAGACGGGGTCTATACTGACCCGAGGGTAAAACATATCATTGAATTAATTACGCGCGTCGCCGCTACAGATGCCACCATCCTGCTGCTGGGGGAGAGTGGAGTCGGGAAAGACCGTTATGCCCGCATGGCACACCGCAACAGTGCACGCAGTAATGAAGTTTTTCTCAAAGTAGACTGCGGCAGCATCTCTGAGAATTTAATTGAAGCCGAGCTCTTCGGCTATGCGCCCCGGGCGTTCACCGGTGCATCCTCAACCGGCAAGATGGGCCACTTTGAAATTGCCAGCAAGGGAACCATCTTCCTTGATGAAATCGGGGAACTGCCGCTCACCATGCAGGCCAAGCTGTTGCGCGTTCTACAGGACAAAGAGGTCATGCCGGTGGGCTCTTCAGTACCGCGCAAGGTAGATGTACGCATCATAGCCGCCACCAACCGCAACCTGGAAAAAGAGGTAAAGGAAGGTAATTTCCGCGCCGACCTTTTCTACCGTCTGCGAGTCGCGGTGATTAACATTCCACCACTGCGCGAGACTCCGGTCATGATTCCCCACCTCGTAGATCATTTTCTTACCCGCTTCTGCAACAAGTATAACAAGGATGTAGCCTGCCCTGAAGAGACCCTTGAATTCTTTCTTACGTATAGCTGGCCCGGTAACATCCGCGAACTGGAAAACCTTATCCAGAGCCTCGTCGTTACCAGCGAGAGAGATGAGATCCTCCCAGAAGAGCTTCCGCCAAATATGGGCGTCTCCTCGGCCGACCGCCCTTCATCCGGCACGCTCTACTCCTCTGGACGCTCCCTCAAAGAGATCATGCACAATCTTGAAAAACGTGTAATTCAACAGACCATCGACAAACAGGGCTCTGTTAAAGAAGCTGCACGGGTACTCGGGATTAACCGCTCCACCCTTTTTCGCAAAATGCACTGACACTTTTTATACGTAAAAACAATGTGTTGTGCAGATATATCTGCAAACAGAGACAAGTTGCATTTATGCACCTTGGGGTGCATAAATGCAATACTTTTACTATCTCACTGATTCTACACGATTTTATACCCATCCCATCTTTTACGGTGCAATGCTGCAACATCAAAGAAACCTCCCTCGATTCTTCTCTTCGTTAACTTTTCGTTTTTTTCACCTTCGTTTTGCACCTTCACCAGCCATTTTAACCTCTGACGCAGAGGGCCCCTCAAGACAGAGTCGCTTTTTCCTCATATTTTCAGCACATTAGAGCTGTTCCAAATTTCTAAGGTCTTTTGTGTGAATTTTTTTAACACATAGAATTAAAAATAATCCTGCAGTGGCATGCCAATTGCTAATAAGAAAACAGAAAATGAAACAGGGACAATCTGTCCACATATTTTGATCAATACGGTCTGAAATCGGCCGAAATTCTACAATTCAATCTGGAGCTTATTATGAATCAGTCATGCTGCTCTCCCCAGGAATTACGTCTGGAAGACAAAATCGCAGGAAAAGAAGACAAATACCGCGCAACCCACGAGCGTGTCTTTAAAATTCTTGAGTCTTTCGACAATACCCGTCCCTGGATTGACATTCAGCGTGCCCTCTATTTCACTCGTTCAATGAAAGAAACCGAAGGCCAGATGCTTTGCCTCAGATGGGCAAAAGCGTTGAAGAGTATCGCAGAAAATATTGACGTCTATATTGATAAAGACAACCTTCTCTGTGGTCGTGGTGGCTACGCCGGACGTTACGGAATGCTCTATCCGGAACTTGATGGCGACTTTCTTGATATTGCTGTAAAAGATCTCCCCAGCAGAAAAGAGTCTCCCTTCGGAATCAGCCCGGAAGATGCAAAAATTGCAGTTGAGGAAATCGCTCCCTACTGGAAAGGCAAAACCTACCATGAAGACCTCAATGCATGTCTTCCTGAAGATGTTCATGGCTTGACCTACGATGACAAAGATGGCCTCACTTCCCGTTTCCTCGTTAATGAGACCTCTTCTTTCCGCTCTTCTATCCAATGGGTTCATGACTACGAAAAGATCCTCAAGCGTGGCTTCAAAGGTATCCGTGACGAAGCAGTAGAAAAACTGGAGCAACTCGACCCGCTTTCTCCCATCGATGCAGTAGATAAAAAGCCCTTCCTTGAGGCAATTATCATCACCTGCGACGCCATTAAAACCTGGGCCAACCGTCATGCGGTTCTTGCCCGTGAAATGGCTGAAAAAGAGACAGATGTAAAACGTACTGCCGAGCTCTTCAAAATGGCAGAAATCTGCGAACGTGTACCTGAGTATCCTGCACGTAACTTCCATGAGGCTGTTCAGTCTCAATGGTTCACGCAAATGTTCTCCCGTTTTGAACAAAAGACCGGTACCATCATCTCTAACGGTCGTATGGACCAGTACCTCTATCCCTTCTACAAAGCGGACAAAGAAGCTGGCGTCATCAACGATCAACAGGCAATGGAACTGCTCGAGTGCATCTGGGTTGCCATGGCTCAAACTCTTGACCTCTACATCTCCCCCACCGGCAGTGCTTTCAATGAAGGCTATGCTCACTGGGAAGCTGTAACCATCGGCGGACAAACTCCTGATGGACGTGATGCTACGAACGAACTGAGCTACCTTTTCTTGAAATCCAAACGTGAGTTCCCGATGCACTATCCGGACCTCGCCGCACGGGTTCACAGCCGTTCTCCCGAGCGTTTCCTTGCTGAAGTTGCAGAAACAATCAAAGATGGTGCCGGTTTCCCGAAACTGATCAACGATGAAGAAGTTGTACCTCTTTATGTTTCCAAAGGGGCAACCTTTGAAGAAGCTCTCGACTATGCCGTCTCAGGTTGTTCTGAAGCCCGTATGCCAAACCGGGATACCTACACCTCCGGTGGTGCCTACATTAACTTTGTTGCAGCTCTCGAGATGAC
>JBFHIO010000040.1:0-9425 GCA_041596435.1 Desulforhopalus sp.
GATGGTCAGGATCCGCAGTTTGCTGGCCTCTGAATCTTATCGTAAGGAGGCTGAGAAAAAGAAACTCAGCATTGTTCTGGGGCTTGATGTCTTTGGTGACCTTGTTGTCACCAACCTTGCGAAAATGCCTCACCTGCTGATCGCTGGTGCTACCGGATCTGGAAAGTCTGTGGGGATAAATACCACGATTGCATCTTTGCTTTACAACGCCACGCCGGAAGAGGTTCGATTTCTCATGATCGACCCGAAAATGGTGGAGCTTTCGGGGTATGAGGGTATCCCGCATCTCCTTCACCCGGTTGTCATCGATCCGAAGCTTGCAGCCCGGGCTCTAAACTGGGCAGTGCGTGAGATGGAGCGCCGCTACAAACTCCTGCAGGAGGCAAAGGTGAAGAATTTTGACTCCTACAATGCTCACAGCGAGGAGAAACTTCCCTATATTGTCATCATCGTTGACGAGCTGGCCGACCTGATGATGGCCGCCTCATCAAAGGATGTGGAGACCGCCATTGCCCGTCTCGCCCAGATGGCCCGGGCAGCGGGGATGCACGTTATTATTGCCACTCAGCGGCCTTCTGTTGATGTCCTGACCGGTCTTATAAAAGCAAATTTTCCAAGTCGTATCTCTTTTACGGTTTCGACTAAAATTGACTCTCGGACTATTCTTGATTCCGGTGGTGCTGAAGTTCTTCTCGGCAACGGAGATATGCTTTTTCTGCCAAACGGTGCTTCTCTGCGGCGTGTACATGGTGCTTTCATCAGTGAGGAGGAAAGTGCAAGCATTGTAAATTTCTGGAAAGAACAGGGCAGCTCGTCTTACGACGAATCAATGGTGCAGGCTATTGAGCATGATGACTCATCAGCGGGGGAGGGAGGAGTGGAGGAGTACGACGAATATTACGACCAGGCTGTTGCCTTTGTTACTGAGCAGGGGCAGGCATCCATCTCCTCCGTACAGCGGCGACTTCGAGTTGGATACAATCGGGCTGCACGGATGATCGAGATGATGGAGCGGGATGGTATCGTTGGTCCTGCCGATGGCGCAAAGCCCCGTGAGGTTATTGTTACGCCGGGATATGATAAATTTTAATTTATCCAGAGACTGAAAATGATTTTGGTGGCAGAGCAAATTACCTTGACAATCTGCAGGCAACTGAATATAAAAAGTTAAATAAATGAGGGCTCATTCATTTATGGAGCAATCTCTGCTGTTGTTTTGAGTCCTCCTGCTTCAGTAGTGCAAGCAATAGATTACTTAGTAAAAGTATTTTTTTAGAATTGTAGAGGTTTCACAGACTTCGTTCCTACGGAGTCTGAACAGTTAATCCCAAACTGAGGAGGTATTTTAAATGCCAAGTTATGTAGATCCTTCCAAGTGTGACGGCTGCAAAGGTGGCGACAAAACTGCGTGCATGTATGTTTGTCCCAACGACTTGATGGTGCTTAATGTCGAAGAGATGAGAGCATACAACCAGGAGCCCGATGCATGCTGGGAGTGTTACTCCTGCGTAAAAATTTGTCCGCAGGGTGCAATCTTTGTTCGTGGCTATGATGACTTTGTACCGATGGGTGGTCAAGTTCATCCAATGAGATCTTCTGATTCTATTATGTGGACTGTCAAGTTCCGTAATGGTAACCAGAAACGTTTCAAGTTTCCGATTCGTACCACTGCTGAGGGCGCAGCTAACGCCTATGTTGGTCAGAACGGCGCAGATCTTGACAATGAGAATCTGTTCCTTGAGGGTGAACTTCCTACTCCACAATGAATCAGGCTGGTGCAATTGAATTCTGAACCTGCAGAAAAATTTTTATAGGAGATTTGAACATGGCATTACCTAATAAACCGAAAGGTGAATTGAAAGCCGTTGTAGACCCTGAGATCGTTGAGCATGATGTAGACATTCTCATTGTCGGTGGCGGTATGGCTGCATGTGGGACCGCTTTTGAAATCAAAAAGTGGGCACCTGCTGACATGAAAATTGTCCTCGTTGACAAAGCATGTCTTGAACGGTCTGGGGCTGTTGCTCAGGGGCTTTCCGCTATTAACACCTATATCGGCGAAAATAAAATCGAAGACTACGTCAAAATGGTTCGTAATGACCTTATGGGCGTTGTTCGTGAAGACCTTATTTACGACCTTGGTCGCCACGTTGATGAGTCTGTTAAACTGTTTGAAGAATGGGGCCTTCCTGTTTGGAAAAGAGCCGAAGACGGCGGTAACCTGGACGGATCCAAGCCTGCCCCGACCCTGCGCGAAGGCGGTGCCCCGGTTCGTACCGGTAAATGGCAGATCATGATCAACGGCGAGTCTTACAAATGTATCGTTGCTGAGCCTGCTGCTACTTCTCTTGGTGCTGAAAATATCTTTGAGCGTGTTTTCATCGTTAAACTGCTCCTCGACAAAAACACCCCGAATCGTATTGCTGGTGCAGTTGGTTTCTCTACCCGTGAAAATAAAGTACATGTTTTCACCTGCAAAGCTGCCATGGTTGCCTGCGGTGGTGCTGTTAACATTTTCCGTCCCCGGTCTACCGGTGAAGGTAAAGGCCGTGCATGGTATCCGGTATGGAACGCAGGTTCCACCTACACCATGTGTGCTCAGGTCGGTGCTACTCTGACTATGATGGAAAACCGTTTCACCCCGTCCCGTTTCAAAGATGGTTACGGTCCGGTTGGAGCATGGTTCCTTCTTTTCAAAGCCAAAGTTCAAAACGGTCTTGGTGAGTTCTATGCCGGTGGCGACGCTGCCAAAGCAGAACTCAATAAATATCTGCCCTACGGCGCGTCTGCTGTTACCCCGACCTGCCTGCGGAATCACCTCATGATCAATGAGTTGAAAGAAGGCCGTGGCCCGATTTATATGGCTACAGATGTTGCTCTTGGTGCTTTCATGGATGAAAAGAAAGCTGCCGGTATGAATGAAAAAGACCTCAAGAAATTCTGGAAACATCTTGAGTCTGAAGCCTGGGAAGACTTCCTTGACATGTCTGTTGGACAGGCTGGCCTCTGGGCTGGTGCCAACATTGAACCTGAGAAAATCGGTTCTGAGATTATGCCGACCGAACCTTACATGCTTGGTTCTCACTCCGGTTGTTGTGGTATCTGGACTTCTGGTCCGGATGAAGCCTGGGTTCCTGAAGTAGGTGCAGACAAAGGTCGTTCGCATCAGTACAAATGGGGCTATAACCGTATGACTACTGTTGACGGTCTCTTCACTGCTGGTGATGGTGTTGGTGCTTCCGGTCATAAATTCTCTTCCGGATCCCATGCTGAAGGTCGGATCGCTGCTAAACAAATGGTCAAATTTGTTCGTGACCACGCAGACTTCAAACCGGAACTGAAGCAAACCGCTAAAGAACTGGCTGATGAACTTTATGCTCCTGTTAGACGCTATCACGAATTTGTTGGTGCATCTACTGCAGCAGACGTTAACCCGAACTACTGCAAACCCGCAGGTCTGATGATGCGACTCATGAAAGCCACTGACGAATACGGTGGTGGAGTTGCAACATATTATATGACCTCTGGAAAACTTCTTAACATCTGCCTTGATCTTCTCGAACTCCTTCGTGAAGATGCTGCGAAAATGGCTGCTGGCGACTTGCATGAATTGCTCCGTTGCTGGGAAAACTACCATCGTATCTGGTGTGTTGAGACTCATATCCGTCATATCGAATTCCGTAAAGAATCTCGTTATCCGGGCTTCTACTATCGGTCTGACTTCCCGAACATTGATGACGAAAACTGGAAGTGCTTCGTCAACTCTACCTACAATCCTGATACTGAGGAATGGAAGTGCGAGAAAGTTGACTGTATAAACATCGTTGAGACCGAACCCTGGATCTAATCCTGGAAGTCTTGACTTGATGTAAGAAAAAGCCTCCAGGAGTCGTGCGACTTCTGGGGGCTTTCTTGCTTTTCTGCGAGAGAGCTGCAGGGAGGGCCGTTGAATATTTGGATTCACTTCTGAGAAATATCAACAGGGCTGAAGCGTTACTTGCAACTCTGTCGCAGATAAGCTAAAAATTCAAAGTGGTAATGTGGCAAGGCCTGCTGGCTGATGTCGCGAGGTAAAGCAATTTCAGTACAGCAGTTAATATTTTTTTCTATGGAGGTTAGGTATGACTGACGAGCAAGGTACCTCTGGTGCGGTATTGGTCGTAGGCGGGGGGATCAGCGGATTGACCGCAACCCTTGAAGCCGCTGAGGTCGGAAAGGATGTGTTTCTGGTTGAGAAACAACCCTCCCTTGGTGGGCGAGTGTCTCAGATGAATCAGTATTTCCCGAAATTATGTCCGCCCAGTTGCGGTCTTGAAATAAACTACCGTCGGATTAGAGACAATCGGGGAATCCGCGTTTACACGATGACTACTGTGAAGTCGGTGAGTGGTGCGCCTGGAAATTATGAGGTGGTACTGGAAACTGCTCCACGCTATGTCAACAGTAACTGCACCGCCTGTGGAGCATGTGCTGAAGCCTGTCCAGATGAGGTGGACAATGAGTTTAACTTTGGCATGGACAAGCGTAAAGCCGCCTATCTCCCCCACGAGATGGCTTTCCCCCGTCGTTATGTCATTGACAAGGAAGCTCTGAGCCCTGAGGGCTCCACTGCAATTCAGGATGCCTGTAAATACGGCGCGATTGATCTTGATATGCCGGCAGAGACCCGTACAATCAGGGTTGGGTCCATCGTCTGGGCTACCGGGTGGAACCCCTATGACGCTAAAAAAATAGAAAACCTCAAGTTCGACCAGTCTGACGCTATCATCACCAACATGATGATGGAACGCCTTGCGTCTCCGAATGGACCTACGAAAGGGAAAATACTGCGTCCGGGCGACAATAAAGAAGTTGAATCAGTCGCGTTTGTACAGTGTGCCGGTTCGCGGGATGAGAATCACCTCGAATACTGTTCCTACATCTGCTGCATGGCAACCTTCAAGCAGATGACCTATATCCGCGAACAATATCCCAACGCAAAAATTTATGTCTATTACATCGACCTGCGAACTCCCGGAAAATACGAGAAGTTTCGTGAGAGTCGCATGGCCGATGAAAACGCATTTTTTATCAAAGGCAAAGTCGCAGATATCATCCCTGAAGAAGATGGTGGTGTAACTGTGATCGCTGAAGATGCTATGGCAGCGAAGAAAGTATCGCAGAAGGTGGACATGGTTGTTCTTGCTACCGGCATGCAGCCTGTTCAGGCTCTTAGTCCTCTTCCGGTTGCTCTGCTGAGCGACAGTAATGGTTTCCTCATCAGTGAAAATGAGAAGGGAATGATTGCGACCGGTTGTGCGAAAAAGCCGTCCGACGTGGTTACGTGTACTCAAAATTCAACTGCTGCCGCCTTAAAGGCGATTCAGATATCCGGGAGGTAAAAAACGATGGATAAAAAATACTGTGCCTACATTTGTTCCGGTTGTGGCATCGGAGATAGTCTCGATCTTGATGCCTTGAGCGGAGTGGTTACTGAAGAAATGGCCATGGAGTGTAAGGTTCACGAATGCCTCTGTGGCGCAGAAGGTCGCGCCCTGATTCAAAAAGACATTGATGACGGGGTGAATGCGGCCGTTATCGGCGCGTGTTCTCCGCGCGTAATGACGAATGAATTTAATTTTGGCGAAGATAAAATTACCACCCGTGCCAATCTGCGGGAGCAGGTGATCTGGTCGGCGATGAAACCGGCAGAAGGCGAAGAAGCTTCTCCCGAAGCAGCTGCATTCCTCAATGAAGCAGCGGCAGACTATATGCGTATGGCCTGTGTCCGTGCTCAGAAGACGGAACTGCCTGATCCCTACCAGCTTGAGGTCTTAACGCGTAATGTGCTCGTTATGGGTGGCGGTATTGGTGGCCTTACTGCGGCAAAAGAAGCAGCTGCGGCGGGATATGATGTCGTCCTCGTTGAAAGAGAAGATACGCTTGGTGGCAAGGCTCTTGGCTGGAGACAGTCTTTCCCGAGCCGGGCTCCATGGACGGCCCTTGAAGTCAATCCTGTTAATGGTCTTATCGCTGAAGTTGAGGCGGATCCCCGGATCACTGTCAAAACCGGAACGGAGGTCGCCCGTATTTCAGGTGCTCCCGGGAATTTTGGGGTTACTCTCAAGGCTACCGGTGTTCCCTGTGAATGGGATGCCCCGGCAAAGGTAACTGTTGATGAGCAGGATCTTATAAACAAGGGCGAGAAGGAAGATCCAAACGACGGGTTGCATCCTTACACTGAGCTCAATCCTGAAGCACTCAAGATTGGTGCAGTTGTTCTTGCAACGGGCTGGAAACCGGCGGATGTCTCACAATTCGAACATCTTGGTTATGGTAAAATAAAAAGCGTTGTCACCAATGCCGAGTTTGAGAAATTGGCCAAAGAGGGGAAAGTCCCCGCGAAAGTCGCTTTTGTTCAAAGCCCCGGTGGAACAGAAGATGACAAAGATTTTCCTTACAGTAACTCCGTCCTCTCCATGGTTGCTCTGAAGCAGGCGCACTATGTTATTGATGACAATGAGGATGGTCAGGCATTTATCCTTTATCAGCATATGAGAACCCCGGGTTCCATGGAGCTCTTTTATAAAGACGCACAGAATAATGATGGCATCTTTTTGACTAAAGGTGCGGTTACTCTCGTCGAAGAAAAGGGCAGGGGTGCTGCTGTTACGGTAGAGAACACCCTCCTTGGGGAAACGCTGAATATTGATGTCGATATGGTTGTCCTTGCTGCCGGTATGGAGCCAATGACTCTGCATGAGAACTCGATTAACCTGGCTTATCGTCAGGGGCCGACGTTCAACGACCTTGACCTCTTTGACGGTTATGCCGATTCCCATTTTATCTGTTTCCCGTATGAAACTCGTCGAACCGGTGTCTATACCTGTGGTGGTGTGCGTAAAGCTGAAACCATGGAAGAGACAATTGATGATGCTACAGGGGCAGCTCTGAAGGCTATTCAATGTATTGAGTCTGCTGATCGTGGAGTTTCAGTTCATCCCCGCTCTGGTGATCAGACATATCCGGAATTTTTTATGCAGCGCTGTACCCAGTGCAAACGATGTACTGAGGAATGTCCTTTCGGTGCTCTTGATGATGATGAGCGCGGTACGCCATTGCCGAACCCGACTCGTTGCCGTCGTTGTGGAACCTGTATGGGGGCCTGCCCTGAAAGGATTATCGGTTTCAGGGACTACAACATTGACATGATTGGTTCCATGATCAAGGCAATTGAAGTGCCTGAGGATGATGAAGATCGTTTGCGGATTATTGCTTTTGTCTGCGAAAACGATGCCTATCCTGCACTTGATATGTCAGGTATGAGACGCAATGGCATCAGCCACATGGTGAGAGTTATCCCTGTGCGTTGTCTTGGATCAGTCAACATGGCGTGGATTCGTGATTCTCTCTCTGCCGGACTGGATGGCGTAATCCTGATCGGCTGTGCTTATGGTGACGATTACCAGTGCCACTTTGTTAAGGGTTCTGAAATAGCCAATCGACGGATGGAAAACATTGGTGACACTCTTTCTACTCTCGGGCTTGAATCGGAACGCTGCAAAACAGAACAGGTAGCTATTACCGATTACGACATAATACCAGGAATCATCAACGGCTTTGTTGATGAGATCGTTGAAATGGGACCGAATCCTTTCAAAGGTTTCTGATGAGGAATCCGGCCATTTTATAAAATGGCCGGATTCTTTGAAATTCAATTCAGCTAAAAGCAGGAGAATGAAATGGATGTTCAACCGGATTTAGATCTTATCAGAACCTTGAAGGCGACAGGTGGTGACACTCTGAAGAAGTGTTATCAATGCTCAACCTGTTCTGTCATATGCCCGCTGTCTACTGATGGAAATCCGTTTCCCCGTCAGGAGATGATTTACGCCCAGTGGGGGATGAAAGACAAGTTGCTCAAGGATCCCAATGTATTTCTTTGCCATCAGTGTGGTGATTGTACTGCCAGTTGTCCCAGGGGAGCAAAACCCGGGGATGTAATGAGCGCAATCAGATCCTATGCCTACACCTTTTATGGCTGGCCAAAACCTCTGGCAAAATTGTGTTCCAATGAGAAAGGCCTGCCCTGGCTGGTAGGAATTCCCACAGTAATTATACTTCTCATGTGGATGATCTCTGGCGGGATGGGAATTCCCACCCATGAGGAGTTTGCACGCTATGGCTATACGCATTTCTTCGGGCATTGGGGTTTTAAATGGTATGCCAAGAATATTTTCTTTATCGTTCTGATCATGGTTCCGAGCCTTGGCCTTGCGCTGTTCTCAGCCTGGAAGGGGCTAACAACCATGTGGAAAGCGATGAGGGAAGAGGCTGGCCTGGAAGGGGCATATCGGCCTTCGGCAAACCAGGCCTGGAAAGAATTTATCTGGCCGTCACTGGTTGAGATTGTGAAACACAAACGGTTTGAAGAATGTGGAGTTCAGCATAACCGGAAGACAGGGCATCTGCCCTTGATGCTGTCTTTCATTGGATTGCTCATTGTCACTCTGTGGTCTTTGTTTCGTCAGGATGTTCTCGGACTTATCTACCCGTCACTGCATGGACCTCTGCCATTGACAGATCCCTTTAAGGTGTTTGCGAATGTTTGTGCTATTGCCCTCATCTTTGGGATTGCTGTCCTGTGGTCAAATCGAGTCAGGCTGGAGAAGGAACAGAAGACTCAGCCGACCTTTTTTGACTGGTTCCTGATCTGGGAAATTGCAGCTGTCGGTATTACGGGCATAGGTGCCGAATTGTTCCGCTGGATGGGAATGCCTGTTGTCGGGTATGTTGTATATTTCCTGCATCTGGTGTCCATTATGATGCTGTTTCTTTACCTTCCCTATACAAAGCTGGCACATATCCTTTTCAGGACTACTGCCTATGCTTTTGACAAGTATAGAGAAAGCAGTTTTGCCAAACAATAATGTCTGCGTAGTTGCAGCATGATGAAGCCGCCCTTCGGGGCGGCTTTTTTTTTGAGGAAGACCTTGCTGATAATTGTTCTCTGCGAGGGCACTGAAGAGCGTCGGAAAATTACAGGCAAAGAATTATAATAAAAGATGAAAAAACGTATTGCATTAAAAACATTCTTTGTGTAAAATCTTCCCTCTTGTGAGCTGGCGTAGCTCAATTGGTAGAGCTCCTCACTTGTAATGAGGTTGTTGTGGGTTCAAGTCCTATCGCCAGCTCCAATATAATTTAAAAAAAGACTTTACAATTCGCAGGAAACACGATAAAAGGTTTCGTCTTATTCTTGATGATTCAGAAGAGAAGTGTGGAGGGGTTCCCGAGCGGCCAAAGGGAACAGACTGTAAATCTGTCGGCGAACGCCTTCGGAGGTTCGAATCCTCCCCCCTCCACCACCGCCGGGACCCGCATCCGGGGTCCGACATCCCGAGAGCGGGAATAGCTCAGTTGGCTAGAGCATCAGCCTTCCAAGC
>JBFHIO010000041.1:0-9407 GCA_041596435.1 Desulforhopalus sp.
ATTTTCCTCGTCGCAACCGCAGAAATATTCCCGAAGCACGGCAGATTTTCATTCAGCAGGGCCTGGTTCCCGGGGAGATAAATGGGAACTATGCCTTTCTCACTCATAACCTTGAACTGGTGCACAAATGGGAACAGTCTGAAGCGAGACTGCGGACCCGCAACCTCGTTGCTGATGAACAGACCCTGTTTCGTTTTTATGATGAACGACTGCCGGAAGATGTCTATGACCAGCATCAGCTCAACCGTTTCTTAAAGCAGGAGAAGAGCCATAACAAACTGCTCACCATGACTGAGGAGAATGTCCTTTTGCGGGATTTTGAGGAGAAAGAGCTCTATGACTTCCCGGAAACCCGAACCATCGGAGGGCTCACTCTCCGCCTCGAATACAACTTTGAACCAGGTTCAGAAAGCGATGGTGTCACCTTTCGCCTGCCCCTGCAATTTGCCCTCAATCTTGATGAACGGCCCTTTGCATGGCTCGTCCCCGGTCTGCTTGAGGAAAAGCTGACCTGGTATCTGAAATCTCTGGTAAAAAGCCTGCGCCGCCGCCTTGTTCCCATCCAGCAGAGTGTTGATATCATTCTCGATGAGATTGAATTCGGCCGGGGTGACCTCCTTGCCGCCATTGAATCAGCCATTCTCAAACAGCATCGCATGAATATCCACCGCAGTGACTGGAAAGATGATCTGCCAGACCACCTTCGCCCGCGCTATCTCATTTTTGATGACCAGGACAGGACAGTGGCGGCAGGCCGCGATCTGCCGGCACTGGTGGAAAAAGCCCGACTCCATCTCCTGAAGCATCCTCAGAAACAGCAGAGCGCTCCTGCCAGTGCGAGAAGTGGCAGTGCCCAGAAGGAGAGCGCAGAGTTGCTCAGTCGCTGGCGGGATGGCGAATACCGGGAATGGAACTTTGCCGGTCTGCCGGAGAAAATACCAAGCTTCACTGCGGCTGGTGAAATCTCAGGATTCCTCTTCCCGGCACTCAAACCGGAAGTTCAGAAGGGGTGTGTTTCCCTTGTCTTTGAAAAGGAGCAGCAGCAGGCACAGCGCATAAATCGCAACGGCGTGCTTTCTCTTTTTTCCCTGCAATTCCGAGAGCCGCTCAAATCCCTCAAACGCCTGATTACAACTGCCCTCTCAGGTCCCTCAACGATCTTTCTCACCACTCTCAAAATGGGCAGAGCTGAACTGGCAGAGCAGGTGCTGATGCAGACACTGAATCGCATTTACGGCGATACAGAGAGGGGAATCCCCGGAAAAGAAGAGTTTGAAAGACGAATTGAGCAGGCAAAGAAGGCAGGTTTCTACAAGATCGGTCAACTCTATCTCGACCAGTTCATGACTGCCCTGCGTAAACGACGGGAGGTGAATGAACAGCTTGCAGAGCTTTTTATCAAGGCAGGGAAAAAGGGTCACAAACTCCCGGGGCGAATGAAGAAAGAGTTTGAAGCGGAACTGCAGGACATCTTTCCGGCAACACTGCTTCTCTCAACGAAAATGATTGATTACAGCCTTGTTAACCGAAAGCTGCAGTATCTTTCAATACGACTTGAGAGATTCTACACAAACCCTCAGAAAGACGCGATAAAAGCAGAACAGATAGAAGATTTCTGCACACGTCTTGAACAGCCCGCGGCACTCTCTCCACGCACAGCGGAAGCAGCCGAGGCACTCTCCCGCTATCGTGAAATGCTGACGGAATTTAAAATTTCCATCTTTTCCCCGGAATTGAAAAAGCGCATGCCAGTCTCCAGTAAAAAGCTGGAGGCACAGTGGCAGGAGTTTTTGAAGAGGTAAGCGATGAAACACTGGATAAAAAAATATAAAACTCTGCTCGGGATTTCACTCTGCATCTGTGGACTGATCCTTGTACACAGAAATATTCTCGTTGTCGGCCTCCCAGCCTTTATCGTCGGATTTCTGGTCCTCAACGGCGGAAGGATGCCGTGGAGTCGTCGCTGACCAGGGGGCTTACTTCCCGCTTTTTTTCAAAAAGACCACCTCACGGAAAAAATCGATGGTTTTACGCCGCCGTTCCGCCATCTTCAACTGGTTGGGAATCAGGCTGGAACTGCTGATCTGCAACACCGACATTTTGTATTCAATGTTCGTGGCAAGCCGGTTGTCCACATACCACGCATAGGTCATTCCCATTAACAACCCCGGCGGGGTAAATCCTTCTTGCATATTGAGCAGTCGATAGTAATGCCCAGGCTCACCCGGCACCAGGGACATCCGCGCAAGCTGAAAGAAGGTCTCCAGTTCACTATCGGAAAACCAGCAGGTTCGCTCCTCTTCCGGGCGCAGCTTAATATGGAAGGCATGGCCAAGCTGCAGGCCATCTACAAACACATCTCTGATCTCTTTTTTCGCTGCATAATCCCCCAGCAGCGACTCTCCGAGAGCAACCATCAGTGCCAGTTCAAGGCGGTGGTGACTGGTTAATTCATCGGCAAGAATCTTGATACAGCGATCCTCTGGATCAAAATAGGAAAAGACATTGTCCCACTTCTGATCCCGCCCCCACATCTTCCGCTTTATCAGTTGAATATCCTTGAAAAAGTCAAGATGGGATGCAGGAATAACAGGATGATCCCAGAAAATATCAATCAACTCCTGCTTGAAGTCCCTTTCGGGCCAGATCGGAGGACTCAGGCTCTGGATGTTCATCGCCTCAATGCGTCTGCAGATCTTGTCGTAGCGGAGCCGCGGCAACACCACTTTCCCAGGTTCAAGATACGGTCTCGTAAGAATTTTTCCACTCTTTTGCAAAGAGCGTGGGCTTCTCTCTGCAAAAGAAATCCTGCCGTAATAAAGACCGCGGATAACCTGGGCAAGACTAAAGGCATCATGCTGAATAACACCTCGATTACGCAAGAGATTCTTGGAGTAGATATCACACTCCACAGGAATAAATCCCCGTGTAATCAGTGCCCCGCGATCGAGGTAAATCGGCATTTTTCCTTCAATGGCATAGCGTTGCAGAATAGAGGCGGGTATATCCTGCATCGAGACGCAGAGGACTTCGCGAAAAAGCCCCGCTGTCCCGCCAGGGATATTCACCTCATAGGCGTCAAGCATGTCAGAGACGTAAAAACGACGTTCAGGATCCTCAGATGTAAGATCAGTCTCCCCCTGCTGCACCCAGATATTGGAGATGAGCATTTTCAATGCCCGTCGATTCTGCCGCACCGCATCGGCAATTCCTGGTGTCTGCAGAACAGGGATAATTGAGGAGTAGAGGCTCCCGGGAGCGAAAATAATGAGATCGGCTTCCAGAATATCCTGGAAAATTTCCGGGGTGGTATGAATCTCGTCACAATATTCGATACGGACATTAGCAATGGGAATTCCACGGCGGGCAGTATCGAGTTTGTGCTCTCCTGGAATTTCAACACCATTGGCATAACGGACAAGAAGCTGTGACGGCGTTGTCGTACAGGGCAGAACTCCCCGCTCGCCAACACCCATTACACTGCTGAGACCGTTAAGGGCACGGGCAAAGGGATCGGATCCTTTTGCCACACAGGATGAATTATCACCACTGAGTATGGCGGCAGCAAGCAGCAGATTTCCAAAACAGTGGTCGCGCTGCAGGGTACGGCTCATACGAGAGTCGGTATGGATAAACGCAATCAACTTTTGCAGGAACACCCGCAGTTCTCCCGGTAATTCTTCAACCTTGCGACCGAGCATATCCCAGACAGGATGATCATCTTCAAGCGGCCCTTGAAAACGGTAGTTAAAAATCACCCCCAGATTGCTGGCAACCTGCTGGACATCTCTGCGGGAGAGGCCATAAAGTTGCTCCAGTCGCAGCGCCTGGATGGAGGAAAGCAGGACGTGGCGGATATCGCCGAGGGCAATAGTATCGAGATCTTTGAGGAGCTGGCCGGTAGATCCACCATTATCGGTAACGCAGACTACGGCCTTCGTTTGCGGAAAGACCCGCTTCAACCCTTCAAAGGGCCGCTTTTCCCAGCCTTGATGCCGGGAGTCCCCGCCGATAATATTAGAAAGTCCGGTTCCGCCACCGAAAACCACAACCTTTACATCTTCCCCCGTGCTTTCGTTGAGTTCAGCACGAAAGGTCTTCAGCGCGGCAGCGGCCTCCCCCTGCAGTCCATCCGGAAGACCGTTGAGAGCAAGGGCAGCAATTTTTTCCCGTATCCCAGATTGAGGCAAGAGATCAAGCGGAGAAAAAGACATACTGGAGAGATTGTCCCAGGCTTCAGAAATCATACCAGCTCCTTATGCGAGTCCCTGACGGCGGAGATCTTCTTCCACCCGCAGCAAATCCTCCTTTCGATCCACTTCAATGGAATCATGGGCAGTAATCACCACCCGGATTCGGTAGCCATACTCCAGAGCACGCAGCTGTTCCAGCTTCTCAAAGCGCTCCCACTCACCAACAGGCAGAGCGACAAAGGAGAGGAGAAAGCCTTTTCGGTAGGCATAGAAGCCAAGATGCTTATAGTAGGTTGGCTGTTCCGCACCTTCCGGGTTCCGTTGAAAAGGGATAGGGGAGCGAGAGAAATAAAGTGCATTCATGTTACAGTCAAAAACCGTTTTTACATGGTTTGGATCACAGATTTCTTCGGGCCGGACAATTCGGTAGATGAGTGTAGACATGGGCAGAGCATGATCTTCCAGCAGCGGGGTCGCAACCTGCTCCACAACCTCCGGATCAAAAAGAGGTTGATCCCCCTGCACATTGACCACGATATCCTGTTCGGAGATGTCTATGAGCTGTGCGGCCTCGGCGAGGCGGTCAGAACCGGAAACATGATCTTTACGAGTCATGACAAACTCGCCGCCAAAGCCCGTTACACACTCTGCAATACGCATATCATCAGTGGCCACCACGACCCGGGAAAGCATTTTTACGGCCCTTGCCCGCTCATAAACATGCTGAATCATTGGCTTGCCATTTATAAGTGCAAGTGGCTTTCCGGGAAAACGGTTGGAACTGTAACGAGCGGGGATAATTGCAACAACAGATGGTTTCATGGTAATTTCCTGAACGGTATTAAGATTCCCAGAAGGGTTTTATTCCCTTTTTTGCGAAGAATACAATCCTGCGGGCAATGAGATAAACGATGAATAATATAGCCGTTTCATTTACACCGAATCTACCGGAATTACGAGAAAAAGCCTCTATTTTGGCCTCTCAGCCCCCGTTTTTTACGGTGGACCTGAAGAGCTTTACAGGAGAAATGCTTTTGCTCTACACCCCGGACGGCCTCGGTCTGCATGAATTTCAGGGAAAAAAGCGTCGTTTAAAAGAGGTTTTGCGGGTAGATTTCCTCAGTCCCCGAACAGTTTGGCGACTTGCTCACGACAACACCATCAAACAGCCCCTCGCCCGGGCCGCAGGTATCCGCGCTGGTTTCCGCCCGCATATCTTTGACGCCTCCGCCGGGCTTGGCCAGGATGCCTTTGTCCTCGCCAGCCTCGGTTGCAGCGTCACCCTCTGCGAACGCAACCCGCTGCCTGCAGCACTTCTTGCAGACGGCATGGCGAGAGCATTGCAGTCGCGGGGGGAAATCAGTGACATCGTTCGAGAAAGGATGCAGTTATTGACTGGAGAGAGTCGCAAGGTGCTGCAGGAGGAGTGTACCTCCGGAAGGAATTTCGATACGGTGTACTTCGACCCCATGTATCCCCATACCAGTTCTTCGGCGGCAAATAAGAAATCCATGCGGTTGATTCGCAGTTTTGTCGGGGATGACGACGACAGCACGATATTTATGACTGCGGCCGAAGCACTGCAATCAGCACGAATTGCCATCAAACGGCCAAGCGATGCACCCTTGATCTCAGAGCAACAGCCACACCACGTGGTCAAGGGAAAAAGCTGCCGTTATGATATCTATCTTCCAAAGATACAAAAAACATAAAGTTATTTCTCAACAGTCACACTTACGCATTGTAATATGGTTATTTTTTAACCATTCAAATCCCACTCACTTATGATATTTTTCTCCTGCCCTGATGGTATGTGCACGATACAGCTGCTCCACCAGAAAGAGACGTACCATGTCGTGGGTAAAGGTCATTTTTGAAAAACTCAGTGTCATGGCTGCCGCATCCAGCACTGCCTGCGAGTGCCCTTCCGGCCCGCCAATAAGCCACGCAATCCCCTTCACCCCGCTGTTTTCCCAGCGGGTGAACTGCTCAGCAAACTCTTCCGAACTGAACTGCCGCCCCTTCGCGTCAAGCACCAGTGTCAACACTCCAGCCGGCACAGCCTTGAGCAAAGCCTCCCCCTGGATTTTACGGGCACTCGCACCACTCCGCCCCCCCGCAGGATCTTTCAGGGTAACAGTCTCAAGCCGGGTATAGTGTTTCAGCCTTTGCGTATAGTCGTCGATTCCCTTCTGAATCCAGGAACCTTTCACTCTGCCAAGAAAAAGAAGATGATGGCGCATCAGTCTCAGCACTTGATGCGCCCGGTGCGCATCAACTCTCGAAGGATAGCGATAAACTCGGCGTGATTGAGCTCTTTATTCATGCCGGGACAGGAATTTCGAATAATATTGAAATTTGTTTCATCATCAAGAATAGAGGGATGCAGTGGCCACTGCCCGCAGCGCCATGGCCGGGCGTTATGCACACGACAGCCGCCGAGGCCATCTTCTTCCGTGTAGAAGATACATCGGCCATCCGGCGTCTTCATCTGTACAACCTCACTCCCACCGGCATCGAGGGAAACCTTCCAGTATTTTTCACGAACCTCTTCACTGTCGCCACCGAGTTCTACCACCATGCGCCTGCAGTCATCTTCATTCAAAGAAACGGTAGTCTCCCCATGGCAGCAATAACCACAGCGGGTGCATTGAAAGATATCTTTAATCTCAGGCATTGCCGGTCTCATCTTCAAAAAGGTTTATATCTATACCGTACTTTTGTGCGGCGGCCTGCCATTTTTCACTGTCTTCAAGGTGAAAAATAATGTCACTGTCACCCGGCACAACCAGCCAGCCATTACGGGTCAACTCCGCTTCGAGCTGCCCAGGCCCCCATCCGGCATAACCGAGAATAAAAAGGAAGGTTGAGGGCCCCCTGCCGGTGACGATATCCTCCAACACCTTCCGCTCCCGTGTCAGTGCGATCTTTTCACTCACCTCCAGCACACCTTCCATCTCATAGCCACCCCGTTCGTAGAGAATGAATCCAGCCTCGGGATCTACCGGTCCACCAATATGAACGTCCACCTCACTGAATGACGGTAAAACATCAAGATCCGCAAAAACTTCCGCGAGGGAAATCTCCCCTGCCGGGCGGTTGACCGCAACACCAATGGCGCCTTCTTCTGCAGAGTGTGAACAGATAAAGATCACCTGTTCGACAAAGCGGGGATCAGGCATGTTGCGGGTGGAAATAAGAAATTTTCCAGCTATACTGCTGTCTATCTTTTCCATATTTATCAGGACTGTGGTAATGTATTAGAGCTGTTTACGAAGTGAATTCCGAAGTGCACAATATGCTTTTTGCACTATACCCCGGAGTTCTTGCATATTCAATCCGGAGAGAATGTATGAACCATCTTGAGATGATCGTCGCGGGGTGCCACTACGACCCTTTTCAATACCTTGGAGCACATTTTGAAGAGGAACCCGGAAAAGTAATTGTTCGCACCGTACGTCCGGGCGCGATAAAGGTGGGATTTTGCCACGGTGACAAGATTACCCTGATGAATAAAATTCATGAGGTCGGGGTGTTTGAGTGCGTATTAGACCGCGCGACGCTCAGTGATCCAAATCTCAATCCTTTCAGTTACCAGTTCATCATCACCTGGCCCGGGGGATATACCTTCTCGACCAATGATCCCTACCGTTTTCCAGTCCTCCTCGGAGAGGAAGACCGTTATCTCTTTAATAAAGGGGAAAACTACAAGCTTTATAATCACCTCGGTGCCCACCGTATCATGGTGGACGGCATAAACGGTACGGTTTTCCGTGTCTGGGCTCCCAACGCCCGCTCCGTCTCAGTCATTGGAGATTTCAGCAGCTGGAGTAAACTCACCTATCAGATGCGCACCCTCGGTGTTTCCGGAATCTGGGAACTCTTCATACCCCAGATGGAAGAAAATACCGTATATAAATTTCTCGTTTCTGGAAAAGATGGGGTTGACCGGGAAAAGAGTGATCCATTCCAGTTCTACGGCGAAGTACGCCCCCGCACCGGGTCAATTGTTCGCAAAGTTGATAATTACCAGTGGGAAGACTCTGAGTGGCAGGAGAAGAAACAGACATACGATCCCTATAAAAAACCGATGTCGATCTATGAGGTCCACCCCGGTTCATGGAGACGTGATCCAGACGACCCGGAACGCTTCCTCACATGGAAAGAACTGGCAGATACGCTTGTACCATATGTGAAGGAAAGGGGCTTCACCCATATTGAATTCATGCCGGTGGCAGAACACCCTCTTGATGAATCATGGGGCTATCAGATCACATCACCCTTTTCCATTACCAGCCGCTACGGCATCCCGGAAGAGTTCATGTCCCTCGTGAATCTCTGCCATCAAAATGATATCGGCGTGATCCTCGACTGGGTTCCGGCTCACTTTCCTACTGACGGCCACAGTCTCGGACGTTTCGACGGAACAGCTCTCTACGAGCATGATGATCCTCGCAAAGGATTTCATCCTGACTGGGGCACATACATTTACAACTATGGCCGTAACGAAGTGAGCAACTTCCTCATCGCCAACGCCCTTTTCTGGCTGGACGAGTATCACATTGACGGACTGCGTGTGGATGCCGTTGCCTCCATGCTCTATCTTGATTACTCTCGCGAGGAAGGCGAATGGGTGCCCAACGAATTTGGAGGGCGCGAAAACCTTGAGGCTATCAGTTTTATTCGTCATCTCAATGCAACGATCTACCGCGAATTTCCCAATACGCTGATGATCGCCGAAGAGTCCACCGCCTTTGCCGGTGTCTCCAAACCTACTGATGAAAACGGTCTCGGTTTCGGTTTCAAGTGGAATATGGGATGGATGAACGATACTCTCAGCTATTTCGGTGAAGATCCGCTTTTTCGTAAATATCATCACAACGAAATAACCTTCTCGATCATCTATGCTTTCTCGGAAAATTTTATTCTGCCTCTCTCCCACGATGAGGTAGTACACGGCAAACACTCACTGATGGATAAATTCCCCGGCGGACGCTGGGAAAAATTTGCCAACCAGCGCCTCCTTTTCACCATGATGTGGCTGCACCCGGGAAAGAAACTGATCTTCATGGGTGGGGAATTCGGTCAGTGGCGGGAATGGAACTGCAAGCAGAGCCTTGACTGGCATCTGCTGGAAGAAAACGACCATCAGCGGCTTCAGGCTTTTCTCTCAAGACTCAATGAGGTCTACAAGGAAAATCCGGCCATGTGGGA
>JBFHIO010000042.1:0-9398 GCA_041596435.1 Desulforhopalus sp.
CAGTTTCATGCAGAAAAGAGGTCAATCCTTTGAGGTGGCACTGGCGGCAACCCGGCCGGGCAACGTCTTTACCACCCATACTGCCGTATCCGCCGGATTTGATCGTTTTTCACCAGAACTCATTGAGCGGTATCTTGGTGGCTACGCCCAGAAAAGACTCGGCATCGGCATTTCTGATCTGCTGGCATTGGGACGCAGCAACCCGACAGCCCCCCAGGAACCCTTTAATATGGCAGCCCTGGCCATCCATGGCAGCGGAGCGGTAAACGGCGTGAGCAAGCTCCACGGGCAGGTCAGCCGGAATCTCTTTCAGCCACTTTTTCCCCGCTGGCCAACGTCAGAAGTACCCATCGGCCACGTCACCAATGGTGTCCATATGTCGAGCTGGGAATCGGCCGAAGCAAATACTCTTTGGAAAAAGAACTGCGGCAAATCACGGTGGCTGGGCGAGACAGACTCACTGGAACAACAGATTCGTAACGTGTCAGATGAGTGTTTGTGGAATTTTCGTCTCGCCGCCAGCAAAGCGCTGGTCGATTATGCCCGCGCGCGCTCCAGCCTGCAACAGGCAGCCTCTGGAGCAGGCGTCATTTTGAAATTACTCAATCCGGAGGTCCTCACGCTGGGATTTGCCCGTCGGTTCGCCACCTATAAGCGTCCGAACCTGCTCCTCCATGATCCGGAACGGCTGCTGCGGATTCTGACCAACCCGGATCGACCGGTCCAGCTCATCCTGGCAGGCAAGGCCCATCCCGCAGATCAGGAAGGACAGAAGATGATTCAGGAGTGGAATCAGTTTATCTCCCGTCCGGAAGCCCGTCTCCATGTCATTTTCATCAGCGACTATGACATGCAGCTGACGGAACACCTGGTGCGTGGCGTTGATGTCTGGATCAACACTCCCCGAAGGCCATGGGAAGCCTGCGGAACAAGTGGCATGAAAGTGCTTGTCAACGGCGGTATTAACCTTTCAGAGCTGGATGGCTGGTGGGCGGAAGCGTACACTCCGGAGGTGGGCTGGGCATTGGGTGATGGTCTGGAGCATGGCGACGATCCGAACCAGGATGCTCTCGAGGCAGAGGAGCTCTACAACCTGCTCGAACAAGAGGTCATTCCGGAATTTTACACGCGCAACAATCAGGGTATTCCTGTCGCCTGGATAGCAAAAATGCGTGAAAGCATGGCGAGCCTGACCCCGCAGTTTTCGACAAACCGCTCCGTACGCGACTACACCGAAGCATACTATCTGCCTGCAGCAGCAGCCTATCGTCAACGCACGGCAGACCAGGGCCGGAAAGCCCGCCAAATAGTGGAATGGCAACAGTCCCTTGAGCAGAAATGGAACACCCTGCGTTTTGATGGAACAACGGTGGAAACCAGAGATAAACAGCATGAATTCAACGTCCAGCTTTTTCTCAATGGACTTGACCCGGAAAGCGTGAAGGTGGAACTCTATGCTGAAGACATAAACGGTGAACCCGTATGCCAGGAGATGATACGCAGTATTCAATCCACTGATGAGTCAGGCTGCACCGGGTATCATGCTGTGGTCCCGGCCCAGCGTCCGGCAACGGATTATACGGCACGGGTGGTTCCTGTATTCCCCAGTGCCCGAGTTCCACTGGAGGACTGCCACATCCTCTGGAATGACTGAATCCATGTAAGGGAACCTTGTATTTCGTTTAATTCGATGTTCCCATAAGACAAATGACAGGGGTTCTTGATTATCCCTGAGCAACGGCATAGTGTTAACAATTGATCCGTCTGAATGCCGAGTTGTCCAACACCATCTTTGAGATTAGCAGGGGGAATACCATGGGAAATAAAGAGAAAAAATATCTGAAACTTTATGAAGGTACCGCGCGAGAATCTCTTAAAAACAAAAAGAGCAGAGGCAAAACAGCTCTCTGGGTAAAAAACACGCAGCTCGACTACGAAATTGAGCTGCATAAACTGCAGATCGAACTGTTAAAGCTGCAGTGCAGCATGATCAAAAAGGGTGAAAAGGCTCTCGCTATTTTTGAGGGACGTGATGCTGCGGGAAAAGGAGGAACCATCCTGCGCCTCACGCAGCACCTCAATCCCCGAAATGTGAAGATTGTCGCTCTGCCGAAGCCCAGCGACCGCGAACTGAGTCAATGGTATTTTCAGCGCTATATCAATCACCTGCCTACAGCAGGAGAATTCGTCGTATTCGATCGAAGCTGGTATAACCGGGCAATGGTCGAGCCGGTGATGGGCTTTTGCACGGAAGAACAACACAGCCGTTTTCTCAAAGATGTCCCCTCTCTTGAGGAAATGCTGGTGCAGAGTGGTATCAGGCTTTTCAAATTCTACTTTTCAGTGAGCAGGGAGGAACAGAAAGCACGTTTTGAGTCCCGACGAAAAGACCCGCTCAAACACTACAAAATTTCCCCGGTAGATGAAAAGGCACAGAAGATGTGGGATCAGTATTCCGTACGAAAATTTCAGATGCTCACTGCCACCCAGCGGGAGAACACCCCGTGGACAATCATTCGATCAGATCACAAAAAAAATGCCAGAATCAACTGTATTAAACACATCCTCAACAGCTTTGATTATGAGGGGAAAATCTCTGAAAAGGATCTCATCACCGACCCCGAAATAGTTATCCCCGGCGAGATAGAACTGCGGCTGATGGAGGAAAATATGGCAACACCGGAGAAACTTCCGGGCTGATACAAACCACTCCACGCGGCGGCACGGGAGGGGGGTGAAACTCCTCTTCTGCCGCTTTCGCACAGGAGACGGAGCTGAAACCCGCTCTAACCACGGAGAAGAATTTCTTTATTTCTGTTCCACAAAAGCCAGGGCCTCCTCAAGCTGAGAGACATCAAAATAGCGTTCCAGTCTTCCCTGGGAGGAACGCTCAAAAAAGAAATTGTCGACAGGAACCAGCGTCTTGATAAACTTTGAGTGGGCGACAACAGCAATGTGTCCGAGGTCGCTGATATGCCGCAGGGAGTAAAGGATATTTTCAAAAAAAGCATTCACCTCTGTCTGGCGCACCTTCGCCATATCAAGTTTAACGAGGAGATTCACCTGACTGCAACCTCCGGCCAGCTTCTCTTCAAACCACTTCTGAACCAGTTTCAAATCGTTATTATCAAAGCGCTCAATCACTTCAACTGCAAGAATACCAGTCTTGTATGTCTTAAATTGTCCTATCATAATATCGCTCCTTTCGTTAAAAGTTGTTTTGGGGACAGCCGTCTTCTGCCCGTAATTTCTCTTTTTACACAACAGGGTATCCAACAGAGATTACCGCAGCCTTTCCTCAAGATTACAGTGCTGTAAGAAAAGAGACAGCAGACCAGAAGTCTGTCGGCAGACAGTGTGACAAGGCGTTTCCCAACATTGCCGTTGTGGTATACTCCCGAAATGAAGATACTGAATTTAATAGACAATCCTTTTGCAGTTCTCGGCATCTTCGTGCTCCTCATCTTCTGCGCCTTCATGACAGCAGAGAAGTGGCAGCGCCCCGAAAGCAGAAGATACAGAAGTGTACGGCATCGCAGTTACTGGTGGGAGCTGCTCCTCGACCACCCTGCCCGCGTCCTCTTCTCCACCTTCCTCGCGCTCTGCTGCTGCGGCGGCCTCGCCCTGCTTCTTCCCGCAGCCACCCGTCATGGCATCAATCTTCTTGATGCCACCTTTACGGCGGTGAGCGCGGTCTGTGTGACCGGTCTTGCCGTACTGGACACACCCGATACTTTCACCTTCACCGGCCAGGCCCTTATCCTGCTGCTGATTCAACTCGGCGGCCTCGGTATCATGTCGATCACCACCGTAGCTCTGCACGCCATGGGCCGCCGTCTCAGCCTGCGTCAGGAGAAGGTGTTGATGCAGGTGTCGTCCACCAGCCATCAGGATCTTCTCGCCTCCCTTCATGCCGTACTTCTTTACACACTGACAGTGGAAGTCATCGGTGCCATTCTTCTCAGCCTGCTTTTCCGGCTCCACGGCGACACCCTGCCCGTCTGGCGTGGTGTTTTCACCGCCATCTCCGCCTTCTGTAACGCCGGCTTTTCGCTGCAGCACGACAGCCTGGTGGCTTACAAGAATGCGCCGCTTATTCTGCACACCATTGCCCTGCTCATCATCCTTGGAGGTCTCTCCCCGGCAATGGCCCTGCTCCTGCCCAAATGGCTGGCCGGTCGCCCCATCCCGCTCTTCGCCCGCATCCCGCTGCTGACCTCCGCAATTCTGCTGATCGGCGGCTTTATTGCCCTGCTCACACTGGAGTGGAACGGTATTTTCGGCGGTCTGAACCTTGCCGACAAGCTGCACAATGCCTGGTTTCAATCGGCCACCCTCCGCACTGCCGGGTTTAATTCGGTTTCACTCTCCTCCATTACTAATCCCACCCTGCTCATCATGCTCCTGTTGATGTTCATCGGCGGCAGCCCCGGCGGAACGGCGGGAGGAGTGAAGACCACAACCCTCGCTATTCTCGCCCTCACCTTCTGGAATAATGCAGCGGGACATCCGGAGATCGTCATGCAGAACCGCCGTATCGGCCACGCCACCATCTACCGCGCTGTGACGGTGGTAATCGCCGGGTTGTTGATCTGGTTTATCATCCTCTTCATGCTGGAGACAACCCAGCAGATCAGCGGTCGAGATCTGATCTTCGAGGTGACCTCAGCGGTGGCAACGGTGGGTCTGACCCTCGGCGCAACCCCGCTGCTGGATGAACCGGGGAAATGTATTGTCATCTTTGCCATGTTCGCCGGCCGAATAGGCCCGCTGACACTCTTCATGCTGCTTGGTTCCAACAGAGAGAGCGACGGCCCCCGTCGCCATCCGGTGGAATATCTTTCGCTTACATAAACAGGAAAAATTATGGCTGAACAGATACTTATAGTTGGTCTCGGACAATTCGGCATGGCCCTTGCGCACAACCTCTCCAGCAAGGGTGCCGAGGTGCTGGCGGTGGATCGCCGCCAGTCGCTGGTGCAGGAAGCCTCTTTCTTTGTCACGGAATCTCTGGTAGTTGATGCCACCAGTGAAAATGAGATGGCCAACCTTGAACCGGGCAAGAGGGACGCGGCGGTCTGCGCCATCGGTGACGAATCTCGGGAGTCGGCAATCATCTGCACCGCCCTGCTGCGGCAGATGGGCTGCCCGCTGGTTGTTTCCCGCGCCAACGATGCAGTCTCGCGGCGAATTCTAAGCATGGTTGGGGCACATCAGGTCGTCAACCCGGAGGAGGAGTTCGGCAGACGTTTCGCCAGCCGCCTGCTCTACAAAGATGTGGTGGTTGATACCTCTCTCGGCGAAGATCTCAACCTGACCGAAATCCGGGTTATGCCGGAAATGGTGGGTAAGAACCTTATCGAACTTGCGTTGCCGAAACATTTTGGCATCATGGTGGCGGGAATTCGTCAGAGTGGCCACATCATCAGTGTTGATCCTTCGCGGCCTCTACTGAAGAGCGACAGCCTTATCATCGTATCAAGCGATGCCGCCCTCTCTAAACTCAACAAGAAACAGTCATGAGAGAACGCTTTCCAGGGCAGTCGGTCCGCTTCGGGGCCTGGGTATTCATCTTTCTCACCGTACTGATGTCTTTTGCGTCCATCTGGGTTTTTTTACGGATCACCCCGGCAACCGCAACGATTCTGGAGCAGAACGACCGCTCCATCGCAGCCTGCGAGACAATGCTGGCCGCCATGATCACCAGAGATAAAGATGAATTTAACGCCGCACTGACAATAGCCGAAGCAAATATCACCGAGCCGGGAGAACCGGCAGCAGTCGCCGCCATCAAGCTGAGCAGGGAAGTAACTTCAAAGGCGGGGGTAAAGGCAACGGTACGGGGAATTCAGCAACTTGCGGCAATTAACCGTCAGGCAATGGAGCGCGCCGACCGGCAGGTACAGCAGTTCGGCACGGCAGGTGCCTGGGGGGTGGTCTTCATGGCCACGACCATTTTTCTCATCGGAATGATTTTTCTTCGTGGAATGAGACGCAACCTGATCATCCCGCTGCTGGAGATCGACGCGGTGACAAGGGCACAGGAAAGCGGTAACACCATGCGCCGCTGTTATATTAAAGACCCTGCCCGTGAGGTGCAGCAGGTTTTCAAACGGATTAATACCGTCCTTGACCGGCTGGAGGAGAAATGAGGAGAAACGGGCGAGTCGCAAGAGTGTATGTCTCATTTGAAACATGTTCCATGGAGAAAGTATGAAAATTGTTATTGCCCCCGATTCTTTTAAAGAGAGCCTTGGAGCCCCGGCAGTCGCCCGGGCAATTGAGGCTGGTTTCCGGCAGGTTTTCGCCGATGCTGAATACCTGCTGATCCCTGTGGCGGATGGAGGTGAAGGCACAGTTGAAACCCTCGTTGCCGCAACAGGTGGACGTTTCATCTCCACTGCAGTGCACGATCCCCTGGGAAAGGTGATTGAGGCGAGCTACGGTGTCGACGGAAATAACGAAACCGCCTATATCGAGATGGCAGCGGCAAGCGGTCTGGAATTAATCCCGCCGGGGCAGCGAAACCCTTTGCTTACGGGAAGTTACGGCACAGGAGAGATGATTTTTGACGCCCTGCGCCGCGGTTTTCGCCACCTCATTCTCGGTATTGGAGGCAGCGCCACCAACGATGGCGGTGCAGGCATGCTGCAGGCCCTCGGGATGGGTCTTTTTGATGCAAACGGCACGGTCATCGCGGCAGGAGGAGGAAGTCTGGGAGGGCTGGCAAAGATTGATTCTTCCGGGCTTGCCACTGAACTGAAGGAATGTCGCATTCAAGTAGCCTGTGATGTCAATAATCCTCTCACCGGAGAACACGGTGCTTCGGCTGTTTTCGGCCCGCAGAAAGGAGCCGCCCCCGCCATGGTGGAAAAGCTTGACCGGAACCTGGTCCACTGGGCAGATCTCATTGAAAGAGAGATTCAACGAGACGTTCGCAACGTCGCCGGAGCAGGAGCGGCGGGCGGGATGGGGGTGGCACTGCTTGCATTTCTCGGGGCCGAATTACAATCCGGAAGCGACATCGTACTCCAGACAGTGCAGCTTGAGCAGGCAATGGAGGGAGCCGATCTGGTCATTACCGGAGAAGGTAGAATCGACGGGCAGAGCATTGCGGGTAAAACCCCCATTGGAGTAACGCGACTGGCAAACCAAAAGGGGATACCGGTCATCGCCATGGCAGGCTGTCTTGGAGAAGGGGCAGACCTGGTGCTTAACCACGGCGTCACTGCCCTCTTTCCCATCCTGCCCGGTCTCGGGTCGCTTGAAGACACCCTTGTCGCTGCGGAAGAAAATCTCCGCGCCACGGCAAGAAATATCGCGGCTACACTCAATATCCGCGGCTGAAAATTGTTCATCACGCCCAAATAAATAAACAGATTCCATCGATGTTTTTTGGCAAAACCATACGCAAGAGGACAACACTTTCTAAAAAAGAGACAACGGTATTCTGTTGTTGAATTTGAAACCGGAAAAGGTCTTAAAAGGGTTGACGCGACTGGAAGTCTTCACTGGCAAGCGTGTTGCACTTATTCCTTGAATACGGCACGGCTTCTTGATAATATTGATAATATTGATAATATGATGCTACCGGGCTAATCGTGTTTGTAAGGAGCCACAGAGATTCAGAAAAAGGAACCTCCAAACAGAAAAGTATTGCTGGTATGCGTCAGGTTATTGAATCATTTTCGATGGATATAAGTGAACCTTTTATCCCGTATGATTGACACCGAATGCCGTGGTGAAACGTATCCTCAATTAACAGGAGAACAATATGTTTACCAAAGAAGAATTATGTAAAAAAATCACAGACATGTATCCGGAAATTGGCCAGTGCGGTATCGATATAGGTGTTCATTTTGATGATGAAAAGAAGGCCTGGGTGGTTGACCTGGTAAAAGATTCGAAGAATCTTAAACACTATCTCGAGCTGCCCGAGGCCGATGACTGCATGGCAGGAAATAAATGTGTTTCGCTGGGACTTGAGATAGCACAACTCAGGAAAAATATAGAGGGAGATCAATTTTAGTACATCCCAAAAGATATTCCTTGTACCACATTCCCGCCAGTTGATTTTTTCTTGATGAAGCCGTCACCATAAGGGAACCTTGAAACAGCTTGTATTTCGTTCATATTCAAGGTTCCCATAATATTTTAACTCAGCGATTGGCTCCTTGATATCGTCGTGCCCTGATGCCTGTTTTTACTGAAAATTTGCAGCTCGGAAGCCCGTCGATGGGCTCCCCCACGGGAGTGCTTACGGCGATATTGTGGTAATGAAACAGCTCGCACGTTCTGACATGAACCAGGCAGAAAAACGGTAATTCTGACAGACAGAATTGCCGCATATGAGAGAGGGCAACAGAGAAGATGCATATTCAAAATTCGATAGATCTTAAAGGTGCAACGGGGAAAACCTATGTTTTTGATCTCTATCCTAAAAGTGCTCAGTTGCCTGAAAACGGTGGTATTTACATCTTGACGTACTGTCATCCTCGCGGGCATGTGGCGGGGCTGCAAGTCAATACTCTTCACATTGGGGCAACGGATAATCTCAACTCAACCGCCGCTGGTTTCAGAGAAGATAAAACAATGCAGGAAAAGTCCTGGAATTATACCGGGATAATTTCTATTGAAAAAAAAGACATCAGGCTTGAATATCTTAAGGACCTTACGGAGAATTGGGAATCAGGTGTTTAACACCGTTCACCGAAAAAGGCCCCTGCGACTTTTGTTTTCCGGGTTGTTTCGGCAACAGGTGTGCAACCATTGATTAAATAGTACCTTAAATTGTTTTGACTCACTCCTTGTCAAAACTATCGACAACAATTGCTCCCATAGATGCTGGCATAGTGATAACTATAATACGTTCCAGGGATGTCAGAGGATCGGTCAGCAGAGGAAGCTTGTCCAGACACAGTAAAACAAGGCCAACAACTAACGCTGTTATTACGTACGCTATTACTATACGAAAAATAAATACAACTAACCGAGACTTAATATTTTTCTGAAACACATTTTGATAAGTATAAAGGGCAAGAAACAGCACCGAGAGACAAAATAACATCAGCAAATTAGCAAAAGGTAAGGTTTCTCCCAGACGCCATGCTTCTTCAGAAAAGGAAATGGGCACTGCGAGAGCGAATGCTCCCACAAAAACCTGGGTCGCATCTTCCATATTGAAACTGAATTTCATTTTATCCTTTTTTTTATTTATTCTATTTAACAGACAGGTACCTGGCGTTTTTTTTAGCAAGTCCGCGTTTACCGGCGGGGTCTGCTCTTATCTTATTTTTATATTTAAAGAAAACTCATGAAGCCCTCTTTTCCCAAATAAAATCCATTCCCTTTCATATTTTCCTGAGGTTGTCCCCGGCTTTCAGTTCTCAACAATCTCA
>JBFHIO010000043.1:0-9194 GCA_041596435.1 Desulforhopalus sp.
ATTCACCTTCTCTTTTACAGCAGTAAGCTCCTGCACACTGTTCCCGGGCCAGGTAGAGACCTTTGCCATGAGATCGGCAGCCTTCTGCGGATCAGCCTTGAGAGCAGAGGTAACATCTACCCAGTCCAGAGCTGAAAGTTGATAAAAGTGGACGATATTATCGTGGATACAATGTCCGGCAGTAATAATATTACGAATATACTGGGCATTCAACGGTACTTCTGCACCAATGGCATCTTCAACTGCACGAACAGAAGCGATGGCATGAACTGTTGTACAGACGCCACAGATCCGCTGAGTAATAACCCATGCATCTTCAGGATCGCGGCCAACAAGAATTTTTTCAATACCACGCCACATGGTTCCCGTAGACCACGCTTTTTTGATAACACCATCTTCAATCTCGCAGTCAACCCGGAGATGGCCTTCAATTCGAGTAATAGGATCAACCGTAATACGCTGCTTCATTGTGCAACCTCATTATTAGCTTCATCCGCAACAACCTTTTGCCCGTCCTCTTTTTTGGGAGCGAGAAAGGAGATTACCGGAAAATATTTAACAATTAAAATAAAACCACAGACTTCAATAGCCACAAGACCAATAGAAATAAGGATCTCTTCCCCTGTAGGGAAGTAGCTGTAACCATCCCCCGGATTGAAAGTAAAGAGCGAAAGATTCATCCGCCAGAGAGCCGCACCGAGCATCATGCTTATGGCACAACCGAAAAGCCAGCGGGCATCTTTTAAGTACTTCTCTTTACCGAGGACATAGAGCGGCACTGCAAGAAGTGCGGTTTCCAGCCAGAAAAGCCATGATCCGCGATCTCCGGCAAACATCAGTTGCATCTTGTCTCCCAGTGCCAGTTCACCGAAACGGAAGATAAAAAATACGATTATCATCCATCTGATGATTCTGTACAATTTGGCAAAAAGCGGCGTTTCGTCTGACACATTCTTCCCGCGAAGTCCTGCGCGAGTGATGGATCCCTCAAAGATAACAATCGAAAAACCCATGATGAAAGCCGTCAGCAGGGAGAGCGGACCAAGCACTGCGCCACTCCGCCAGAGCGGATGCAGTTTAATTCCTGCAACGTTAAACAACGACCCCATGGAGGATTGATGCATGCATGGCAGCAACACCCCGAGAGAGATCACAGCAAACATCACTTTATTCATTTTGCGCAGGGAAACTTTCCAGCCAAAGCGTTCACAAATAACCGGTGCGAATTCAAACATGACGATGAAAACATACACTGTCATACAGAATGCGGTCTCAAACATCACTGAGTTAACGTTGAAAAAACCGGGAATATAAAAATAGGGAACATTCCAGTAACGACCAACGTCTATCAGAATAGAGAACCCGCCAAGGGAATAGCCCAAAAGTGATGCCAGCAGCGCTGAGCGCACCATTGGATGATATTCTCCCTTGTTAAATACATACACTGCCCAGGCGAGCGCCCAGCCGCCACAGGCAAAGCCGGTCCCGACAAGGAGGTCAAAAGCAATCCACAACCCCCAGGGAAAGCCCCCGTTAAGACCACTGACAGCTCCAATTCCTGACACAAAGCGATGAGTTATGGCATACAGTCCGACAAGGACCAGGATGCCGAAAAAGATTATCGGCCAGGTAAATATTTTTCCACCAAGAGGTTTGCTGATATGCTCACTCATTGCCGGCCTCCTTTTCGTCATGTTTATTTCCCGCCTTGCCGCTGCTGAGACTTGACCAGGTACGCTTGGTCAGCCAGCCATAGAGAAGCGCTGGAAGCAGTGCGATAGGCAGAAACATTCCTCTGTAAAGACCATGCTGCACGGTCTCAGTTGCGGCGCCAAAGCTCTCCTCCTGGAGAGTGGGAAGACCAAGGTCTTCGTATGGCACTGAGGAGAGAACAAGGCACTGACAGCCACCACCTTCACGTTCACCATAAATTTCCTGGTTATAGTGAGGGACTGAAGTCTTGTTAAATTCTCCACTGCCTATTGCTTTAAGCGGGTAGTTATGCTCCGATCCGGGATCAGCAGCAACACGCTGGCGGGCCTCACGCAGCAAATCACTCCGTTTACCGAAAATAACTGCCCCTGTCGGACAAACCTCGGCGCAGGCAGGAATGCCACCTTTATCAATACGCTCCACACCCTTTTGATTACAGAGCGAACACTTCTGGAGACGCCCGAAAGGATCATCATATTCATATTTTGGGACATTAAACGGACAGGCGACCATACAGTAACGACACCCGGTACACAGACTGGGATCGGTGGTAACAATTCCAGTAACAGGGTCCTTCTGCATGGCACTGACAGGACAGGCCGAAACGCAGTTAGGGTCTACACAGTGCATACATTGACGCTTAATGTAGGCATACCCGTCCTCGACCTGATCTTTGTTTACACCAGTACCGTTTTCCCACACCTGAATAACATTGAAGGTAAACGGAGAGAGATAATTATTTTTCGAATGCAGCGAGTCAGCAGGATTGAGATCCATCTTGTTTACTTCCTGACATTTAGCCACACAACTTTGACACCCGATACAGAGGTTGGAGTCAAAGAGCAGACCCACGCCCTCCGGTAACGGTGGAAGGTTATGCCGAGCCTCTGCATCCGTGGCGGTACCAACCGTCGCGAGCAGAGGGGCGACAGTCGCAACTTTAAGAAAATCGCGGCGGTCCATATTAATCCTCCTTCTCTTGGGAAGAATCTTTTCCCTCTTTCTGCTGGCGACCAAGTTCTTTGACGGTCATCACACTCACACCGGCAGCCAGCCCGGCGACACCGGCCAGAATCGCAGTACCTGCAACCTTGTCTTCCCCACCGGCAGGGGTATTAACCTCAGGATGGATAGCAGGAGGAGTCTGGCGGACAACGTGAGCCCGCTCTCGAATTTCCTTCGTAAAGCCAACACCCTTCTCATTACAGCCAATACAGGGATGACCAATACCGACAGGCCAGGTTCCTCCACCGACATCACAGAATTCCAGGGAGGGGCAGTTACCATAGGTTTCAGGACCTTTACAGCCAAGCTTGTAGAGACACCATCCCTGACGATGCCCTTCATCACCATAGGCCTCTGCGAAACGACCGGCATCAAAATGCGGACGGCGCTCACAGTGCTCATGGATAAGGCGGTCATAAGCAAATTTCGGCCGGCCCTCAGCATCAAGCTCCGGCAATTTCTTGAAGGTAAGAAGATGCACTACGGTGGCGATAAAGTTGGACGGATTGGGAGGACAGCCGGGGATATTAATAATTTTCTTATCCGGCAGGAACTCCTGGACACCAACAGCACCGGTGGGATTGGGGCCTACGGAGGGAACTCCGCCCCAGGCGGCACAGGAGCCGATGGCAATAATGGCGGCAGCACCTTCAGCGGCCTCTTTGATGTGCTCTCCTATGGGTTTCCCGGCAACCATGCAGTAGACACCGCCATCTTTGGTCGGGATAGAACCGTCAACAACCAGCACATATTCGCCTTTGTATTCTTCCATGGCGCGATGCTTGTTCGCTTCTACCTGATGGCCGGCAGCAGCACAGAGGACCTCATGGTATTCCAGAGAAATAACCTGAAAGAGAAGAGTCTCAAGAGTAGGATGGGTAGCCCGCAGGAGTGCTTCAGTACAACCAGTACACTCCTGTGCACCAATCCAGATTACCGGCGGTAGTTTTTTACTGGTCAGAGCTTCGGCAATAGCCTCAGTTGAAGAGAGACCTCCAAGGCCGAGTGTCGCGGCTATACCAGTACAAAACTTCATGAAATCTCGGCGAGATACGCCGAGACAGTCTAACATTGGGGTGTTTTTTTCAGCGTTCATTCAGCAAGTGGATGTTGAGGATTACGCAGAGATCCGAGGAAGACTGCAGTCAAGAGCCAAAAAGCAACGGATATGAAACCTTTTCTCAGCTCCATTGGATGGTGTGCGGATAGTAGTTAAAATGCCAGATATTCGCAATAATTTTTCTCACTTTTTTTAAAAATTACCCTATGACATCTAACAATTTTTTCGTGTGTTTACAGTATGTTAGTATAACTTAATATAATGAATATCAATTCATTATAAAGCATTCAAAGCCAACCTGCCGCGTTGAAGAATAAAAGCTGCAGAGGCCATTAACTCCTTGAATTAAGGAGAAAAAATAAAGAAATACCCTTTACTCTTATGGTATATTGTTTTTAGGGAGAAAGATCAATAATATCGTGAAGAAAGGTTGAAGATAAATAGTACTAAACAGTATCTGAATCAACAAGAAGAAAAGCAATTTCAGTGGAGAATACTTCCTTTTATCAGCGAATAGATATCAGGCAGCCCTCTGAACCAATACCGAATTTATAAATGGAGAGGATCGTCGACACCCATCTTTTTCACGGCAACTTTCATATTACCACTTACAGCCAGTATTTTTCAGAAAAAGAGAAGCTTTCAGGGGTCTTCGACTGAAGAAAAACGCCCCTGTGGTCTGATTAAAAACCTGCACTGTAGCGAGCAAAAGTTTTTTTGTTTATCTCTCTCTATATATTAGTATTAACAGCGAAAATGACACGACAATGCCCTCAGCATTATACATCGCCTGCGTCTCCCTGCCCATTCCATCCGGTGGCAGGTCACAGGTTACAACATCTTGTATTTGCTATTATTTTTTGTATACGAGAGGCTTTCAAAATCAGTTTTTTCGGCTGGTCACAAAAAGTCCGATGAGATTTTCAGCGAATTGTTATCAGAGGGGGGGCACTACTGAAAACATTCACCCTGGAACACATAACTCTTATTGATTTTTAACCGAAGGAAAGCTGATTAATAATGAGATTGTTCTACATCAAAGAGGTTTCTATTGTTCTCATCAGAATCTTTTATGGTTATTTTTATAGTCCACCAAGTCGGTTCACAGAGAGATATAAAGGGCTTTAATTTAATATAAATTATCGTGTTAATAGCGCGATAACATGGTGGATCAATAAAAAACCGCATGGATTTGCTTTTAAAAAACAAAGATCCCCTTACAAAAAGTCTTGCCGGCAACACACGAACCTTTTAATTTCAGCCTTTGTTTCAGTTCGAAAACTCTCTTTCAGACTTTGTATTCCAAGACAACCTTCTACTTCTTAAAAAACTTATTAAACCTTTTATTTCAAGAGCGACAATGCACTACCTTGACCGACTCCCTGCGACTGCCGACCGAACTTTCATCATGACTGAACATAAAAAAAAGCAGGCCTGGGTCAACCAGGAGAAGAAGGGTTTTCTCCGCTATCGCACTCCATATCAGACCCTCGCACAGTGGCAGGCACACAACTGTAATTTTTCCGAAGACATCGTTTTAATTGGTAGCGGGGAGGAGGTTTCCAGCAGAGAAAAAATGCTTATCCGGAAAAACCTCAAAGCCTTCATGCCCTGGCGCAAAGGCCCCTTTTCAGTCTTTGGCAATGACATCGACGCAGAATGGCGCAGCAATTTGAAATGGAACCAGCTCAAAGAAGAACTGCCCGAACTGGAGAACAAAATTATTGCTGATATCGGCTGCAATAACGGCTATTACATGTTCCGCATGGCGGCCCGCAAACCACGCTTTGTGCTCGGCCTTGAACCTTCGGTGCAGCATTACTATTGCTTCAAAGCCCTCAACGCAATGGCGGGATGCAGTAACCTTGATATAGATCTGCTCGGGGTGGAACATCTCAAATACTTTAAGGAGTGTTTCGATGTCGTTTTTCTCATGGGTATCATCTACCACCGTCCCTCTCCCATTGACACACTGCGCGACATCCTCACCTCCCTGCAAGCCGGCGGGACAATGATTCTTGAAACCCAGGCAATTCCGGGCAAGACCCCTGTTGCCCTCTTTCCCGACGGGACCTATGCGAAGGTTCCGGGGACCTACTTTGTTCCCACCGCTTCCTGCCTGATAAACTGGGTGCGAAAAGCAGGATTTAAAAATATCAAACTTTTCGCCTCGCATGCGATGACCCCGGAGATCCAGAGACGGACGGAGTGGATGATATACGAATCTCTCAGTGACTATCTTGATCCAGCCGACCCGACTCAAACGGTGGAGGGCTACCCTGCCCCCCTGCGGGTTTTCCTCAAGGCAGAAAAATAAACACGCAGAATGCTGAACTGAAGCGTTTTCTTGCCTTTCCGCCCTCCGACGGGTACATTGCTGAAATATTCAAGAATTAATTAGACTGAGTAAACTGTTAACTTCACACGGAGGAGACCATGGATCTTTCAAACTACACACTGTACAGCTCCGGCCTCAAAGGTGCTGAAACCACCTTCAGCGAAGAAGCTGAGAAGAGAGGAATCAAAGATATAGTATATACCTTTGAGGGTCATAAACTTGCCCGCGACAAGAATACCGTTGTCCTCGACAAGGCCCAGCTTGAGCGCGGAGATATCAGCATGGAACTCGCCTCCCGCATGCTCAATCGCACGTATTATGAAACAGAAAAAATCCGCAAGGTCCTGCAGACCATTTTTCACATGGTCAACAGCGGGCATCAGGTTTTTGTCATAGGTTCAATCCAGGAAGACGGCTCCGTAAAAGGTGGCACCGGCTGGGCGGTAGAACTGGCCAAAATGTTCAACCGTCCCCTGCATGTTTTTGACCAGCCAAACAAAAAATGGTTTACATGGAAAGAAAACGCCTGGAAGGAAAATACCCCCAAGATTGAATATGAGACCTTCGTCGGCAGCGGTACACGCTACCTCAATGATGCCGGTCGTGAGGCCATTGTTAAACTTTTTCAGGATTCATTCCCTGAATGATTGATCTGCAGTCATCATTTTTCATGCCAAAAGGCCCGTCGGAGATTCCGACGGGCCTTTTTACTTTACATAAGGGAACGTTGAACAGCCTTGTATGCCGTTCATATTCGAAGCACAGGAAAAAATTTATTACAGCCATGGCTGATATCAGAGTCCAGCGCCTGCCTCCGCAAGATAATTCTTTTGACTGTAACAGAGGAGATGGGCGAGAAACTGTTTATTCAAGGGTTCCGCCCAAAAGATCTCAATACTTAGAAGGCTCAACTCTCCAGCCTCGCCACAAGTCCTTCAGCCAGCGCCATAACGCCTTCACCCCACGCCCGCAGCCGACATCCTCAACCTCGTCCATGCCAAGAACACGAGCCACCCGCACCTCTGCACCTCGATATTGAGGCCTGAGACGAAAGAAGATGTCTCCAGCGCAGACAGGCCCCACAGCATCATCTGGCAGAATTTCCAGCACCACCGGGCTGAAACTGCCAAGCCCCACTGCACACTCCAGCGGAGAAACCGGCAGGACAACAGTCCGCAGCGGCAGGAACAGCCAGGGCCGCCAGCGAAACTGTAATTCGTTCCTGCCGTTGCGCTGCGCCCGATACAGACGGCCAAAGCTCATGGCCGGGACCTCTTTCAATCCCCGCCCGGCAAAGCCGTAAATATCATCCCCCTCCACAGGAATAATTCGAACCTTTCGGCGAAAGAGCAGATCCCATCCAAAAATTGTTCCAAAAATCATAAGACGAAATGCCCGGCCAGCCACAATCCACGCGACAACAACGATCGCAAGTGCCACTCCTGCTCCCAGCCAGGGACTCAACTCCATTGCCCCGACCAGCAGACCAAGCAGGGAAAGTCGCAGCATCTTTAAAAAAAAGTCAATAATGGCAAAAGGGCTGAGCAGTATCAACACATTAACGGAATGACTCACCAGCCAGACGACAACATAACAGAATCCGGCAATCACTCCAGTGAGCCCCGTCCACAGAGCCGAAACTCCTCCCCCCTGTGCCGCTGCATCTACCGCCTGGGCAGTTACCGGAAGCAATATGCCCCCCAATGCCTGCCCCGTGGCCTGCACCCCCACCACAAGCTCTGGAGCCCCGCCACTCAAAATTCCCCCGACAATCACAGCAAGTCCAACCAGTCCACCGCCCTTGTTCACAACCTCCTCCAGCGCATCTGCAGGTATAAAGAGAGGTTTCGGTACCGGCCCGAAAATTTTCATGCCGTCTTTTAAAATAATCCCGGCAAGAATCAGCAGCATCGGTCCCCAGAAAATCGGCTGCTGAGAAACCGGCAGGGCCCCCCGCTTCATTTCCGGCGTGACAAACCATTTCCATGCCCCAGTCACACCAAGACCAAGAATGGGCGAAAGCGAAATGCCCACGGCTCCCGCAATCTCTTTTTCCAGATGCTGTCCGCTCTCTGCAGGAACTGCAGGAAAATTAGAAGGGACAGACAGTTCATTACGGGCAAAAGCAGTACTGCCCCAAAAACTGAAAAGAAACACAGTTACAAGCAAAAGGTTATTCAAAAAATATTTCATTTTCTGACTCAGAAAACCTGAATTAATTTGATAAAGCCCGAAAGGGTATGCCACTGCCACACGTTCTAAAAAGAGAAAGGCGGAATCAGGTATCCCCGATTCCGCCTCTGCCAACCATCAGACAGCGCTCCCCAGAGCACCAGAAAATCTATCCCTCAAGCTGCAATTCCACATAAAAGATTCCTGCATCACTCTTGAAGGGAATAACCATGCGTCTGGCATGTTTATTACACTGAAAATGATAATGTTCACCTCTGATAATTGATGGCAGAGAGAGATCTATATCCCGTCCGCTATCGGTAAACATGCCTTTCACACCACCACCAAGCATATTGGCAAGCTCGCCAATGGCATCATCAACATCATCATCCCCTATTTCAGGACCCAAAAAATTTGCGGTTACGTCATAGGCAACCAGCCTGGCGAAATGAAGTGCCAGGACACCTTTTACCGTTCCGGCAAAACCAACCATTCCGGTAATACTGTTGACAAGATCTACTCCTTCGGAGGTAATCTCGCCATCGACCTCAACTTCCATCATCAGCATGGTCGAAAAAATCTCTTTTGTCGTGTCAATCACGTTAGCCTGCAATTCCAATCTGTTCCCTCCAGGAGAATGTGTCGCAGTAGAGCAAGAAGAAAAATTTACCCCCTTCTTTTCTCTTAAAGAAGAGGACCAAGCACCTCATTAATAGTATCTGCATTAAAAGGTTTTTTCAGTGCGCCAAGTGCACCAAGAGCTTTTGCTTCACCAATAATGTCCTCCCCCGTCTCCGTAGAAATCATCAGCACGGGAATATCCTTAATGGCGGCCCTGGTCGCTTTTTCCCGCAGGAAGCTGATTCCATCCATGTTGGGCATATTGATATCACTGAGGACAATATC
>JBFHIO010000044.1:0-8921 GCA_041596435.1 Desulforhopalus sp.
TCAACCCCGAAACCGGCGAGGTCCTGCCGGAGGGTGAAGAGGGTGAGCTGGTTTTCACCACCCTCACCAAGGAAGCGTTCCCGCTTATCCGTTACCGTACCCGTGATATTTCCCGCCTTTACCGTGAGCCCTGCGCCTGCGGGCGTACCCTGGTTCGTATGGCGAAGGTGACCGGCCGTACCGATGACATGCTGATCATTCGCGGTGTCAACGTCTTCCCGAGTCAGGTGGAACATGTCCTGATGGGTGTGGAAGGTGTTGAACCCCATTATCAGATCGTTGTTGATCGTAAAGGTAATCTTGATACGATGACGGTGGAAGTGGAGGTCAGTGAGCAGTTTTTCTCCGATAAAGTCCGCCGTCTCGAGAGTCTTGGTGCAGGTATCAAAAAAGAGATCAAAGATTATCTCGGCGTAACAGCTACAGTCAAACTGGTCGAGCCCAAATCTATTCAGCGCAGTGAAGGCAAGGCCGCGCGGGTTATCGATAAACGTAAATTGAGCTGAGCCTGAACACCGGATTCGTCAGCGGGGAGATATATCCTCAAAACGTATTTCAAGGTTCCCTCAAAAAAAGGAGGACACTATGCTCGTTGAGCAGATTGCCGTATTTGTTGAAAACAAGCCTGGCCGCCTGGCGGCTATCACCAAAATTCTTGCAGATGACAATATTAATATTCGCGCCCTGTCAGTAGCTGATACTGCTGATTTCGGTATCCTGAGGCTGATTGTGGATAATCCGCAGAAAGCGGCAAAATCCCTGCAGGATGGCGGTTTCACTGTTGTCGTTACAGAAGTGGTTGCCATTGAAGTTGAAGATCGTACCGGCGGCCTCGCCACCGTTCTCGCCCACCTCGCTGATGCGGGAGTCAGCGTGGAATATATGTACGCCTTCGTCAACCGTTCCGGTGAGAATGCCATCATCATTTCCCGCTTTGAGCACATGGAGAATGCGGTAAAGGTTCTCGAAGGAACCGGTGTGAAACTTGTGAGCAAGGAGCAGGTCTACAATATGTAACGGGTTCCCTGAAGCAGCTGTGGCAGCTTTCAGTCTGCAATGATTCCGGGGAGAGACAGTGTCTCCCCCACAACTTCTATTTACTGGATAAAGGATACTGATCGATGTACTGGCAGAAACAAGAGGAGTGCCGCCCGCGTGCGGAGTTGGAGAAGCTGCAGCTTGAAAGGTTGAAAAATACCCTCACCAGGGTCGCCACCAACGTCCCTTTTTACCGAAATCAATTCCAGAAACTGGGCTTGAATCCGGAAAATATTAAATCGCTGGAGGATATTCGCAACTATCCCTTTACCCTCAAGCAGGATCTGCGTGATAACTATCCTTACGGCCTCTTCGCCGTACCGCTGCGTGATGTTGTGCGCCTGCACTCCTCTTCCGGTACCACCGGTAATGCCACCGTGGTTGGCTACAGCCGTGAGGATATTGTCACCTGGTCCAACCTTGTTGCGCGGATTCTGTGCAGTGCCGGACTTACTCCCAACGATGTGATTCAGATTGCTTTTGGCTATGGCCTTTTCACCGGCGGTTTCGGGCTGCATTACGGCGCGGAACGGCTGGGGGCGTCGGTTATCCCAATTTCTGTGGGGAACACCCGTCGCCAGATCCAGATCATGCAGGATTTCAAGACGACCGCGCTGGTCTGTACTCCGTCCTACGCCCTGAAACTGGCAGACACCATGATGGATATGGGGATCAATCCCAACGGCCTTTCCCTGCGCTTTGGCCTGTTTGGAGCAGAACCGTGGTCCGAGGAGATGCGCCAGGAGATCAATGAACGCCTCGGCATCAAGGCCAGCGATAATTATGGCCTCTCTGAGGTTATGGGACCCGGTGTTGCCGGCGAATGCGAGGAGTTTCACGGACAGCACATCAACGAAGATCACTTCCTCGTTGAGATCCTTGATCCGCAGACGCTGGAACCGGTGAAACCCGGCGATGTTGGCGAGGTGGTTATTACCACCCTGACCAAAGAGGCATTTCCGATGATTCGCTACCGCACCCGCGACCTCACCCGCATGATTACGGAACCCTGTCCCTGCGGGAGAACCTTTCACCGCCTTGACCGCTTTGTCGGCCGCTCCGATGATATGCTGATTATTCGCGGAGTCAATGTCTTCCCGCTGCAGGTGGAATCGGCAATTTTCCGTATCGACGGTACCCAGCCGCATTATCAGATTATTGTCGATCGGAAAGATAATCAGGACATCTGCACCGTGAAGGTGGAGGTAAGTGAGAGCTATTTCTTTGATGAGATGCGCAAGCAGCGCACCTTTGTGGACGGGATTAAGAAGAGTCTCGCGGCGGAACTCGGCCTGAGTATAGATGTGAAGCTGGTTGAAGAGCGCAGTCTGGAACGTTTTGAAGGCAAGGCAAAACGGGTAATTGATAACCGTACCCTGTAAGAGAGGGGTGAGGGTTGCAGGTTTATTCTTTAACCCCGTATAAGCGTTGACAACCGTCTCGCTCATTATAGTTTCGGCGGATTACCTGCCGGGACTATAATGAGAGTTCTTGCGTTTTCTGCCGATCCAGGTTCTCTCATTACACCGCGTTTTAAGTACAAAAAATAAAAAAAACAATCTACTCTGTTGGCGTTAATTTATTTTCTTCTTCACCAGCCAGTACAACACGATTGCGACCTTCATCCTTGGCTCGATAAAGTGCCTTGTCTGCTGATTTCAGCAATAATCCGGAAGACTGTTTTTTGCCGATGGGCATAACAGCAACACCAATACTCAGCGTTACCATGCCAGTGGAGGACTGTTTATGCGGGATGTTGAGGGCCTCGACGGAACAACGGATCTTTTCGGCCAATTTTTTAGCCCCGGCAGTATCTGTACCAGCCAGAACCAGGGAAAACTCTTCACCACCGTAGCGTGCCGCTAAATCGCCGGGCCGTTTGACGCTGGTCTGCAGGGTGTGCGCAAGGCTCTTCAGGCATTCGTCTCCTGCCTGATGGCCATAGTGATCGTTGTATTTTTTGAATTCATCGACGTCTATCATCATCACTGTCAGCGGATGCTTGTCACGCCTTGCTCTCAACCACTCCTTTGAGAGAACCTTGTTAAAATGGCGGCGGTTGGCGAGGTTTGTGAGTTCGTCTGTTACCGATAAGGCTTTCAGTCTCTGGTTTGCTATTTTGAGCTCATCTGTACGCTCTATCACGTGCCGCCGTGCATACCACAAGCTGCCCAGGAGAACGAAGAAGAGAAAGCCCAGAGAGCCAATTGCCAGACGTTCTGGTATTCCAAAAATATCCGATGGATCGGCAAAGCCGATAACGTGCCATGGCCCTTTGGGGTCTTTCCAATCCAGCTCTGCCGGAATCGTTTTCCATTTTCTGCCGCCCTCGACAAGCCAGCCCTGCTCATCCAGCTCCAGATGACGTGGCGGCTGTTTCTCGTAAGCTTTAAATGTCCGCTTGTCATGCATTACACGCTGCATTACATGCGCCAGATCCTTTTCGACTCCCGTTTCTAATACCTGAAATTTCCAAGAGGCGACGTTAGAGGCAAAAATGACGCCTTCTGGTGATACAACCGCATAGGGTGCAGACTCTTTTGCGACCAGCGCATCAACTTCTTCAAATCCCAGTTTGGCAACAAATGCACCTGCGATTTCAGGGGGGGATAGCACTGCTTTTTCTGACGATGATTTTACATCAGCTCCCTGCGATGACGCAGGGGGGGAAACGATTGTCTCCAGTATTGGTGCTGCGATATAAAAACCTAATTTCCCGGTGTTTATTCCCAGAGCAGCAAACATGTTGGGAACACCTTCCATGGCAGAACGAAAGTAGGTCCTGAATGCCAGGTTTTGGCCAACAACGGATTTTCCCGAATCAATATGGTAGGCCACAATTACGCCATCGCTATTCAAAATAAAGGCAGTGGTCAGCCCAAATGTATGATCTAATTGCGCCAGCAGATTCAAAACCTCTGGATTGTCTGGCGGGAGTAATCCCTTTGCGGTTGCCTGGACTGCAGGGTTGAATCTGCCGATGGTGATCATGGAGCCAAGGACCATGGATTTTTTTCTGCCAAGCTCCAGGGTTGAGGCAACATGGACTGTATGCTCTTTAAACTGTTCAAGCCCCTGCTTGACGATAACAGGTTTGGCCACCCAGACCAGCAGGCATGAAAATGCCAGCGCCGCGGCGTAGAGTTGCCATGAGGTTCGGAGTTTCGCTATAAGAGATTGTCTGCCTGGCATATTAATATGATCAAGTAAAAGAATTCATACCATAAGAAAGCAAAAGATACAGAGGAAACTCCCTCTAATTTTTGCTGGTACGCCTTCCCCCAGCAGCAAACGTCATTTTTCTGAAGAAGACCTGCAAGACCAGTACTGTGGGAAAAAATTGAGAGGCAAAGAAATTCTAAGGCAATGCGAAGAGGGGTGGCTAAAAAAGATATCAAGCTGAAACTTTTGGATTTATAAAAACATTGTCGCCAGGCAGTAGAGGTATAATTTTTTTAAATTAAAAAATCATAAACAAAAGAAAATCTTTATTTTCCTTAAAGAGCCTTTGTGAGTCAAAGTGTAAAGAAAAGCCAAGTTGCTGAAAATATTTCTCAGCAACTTGTGAAAGATATCCTTTTGAGGATTTGTCAGTATTCGTTGCCCGGCAGAACCAACGACCACATCTCTTCAAATTTATGGCAGCTTTATCCTCTTCATTTCAAGTGTGTATCCATTTATAAACAACTGTATAGTATGTTCCCGCTATCTCAGCTATTTCTTTCCTCTCCTTCCCTCCAGGGAAAAGACGGGAATCCTGGTTGCGATTATCTCGCAAAACTTCTTTGGGCAACTTGCTGCAATTCTTTTTTTTCATGACCACAACATACCATTCTTAGAACTTCTTAACCTCGATACTAATAACATTTATCCTCTCCAGAGAGGATTTGCTTAGTACTTGCCCAATTCTATCACAACCTCGGCAGTAACCTTGTCATTCATTAACGATTTTACAGTCAAATAATATGCATGGTCTTTGCCACCGGAGCAGGGGGGCATGTATGCTCCATCTTTATCCCATCCAGCTCCACGATGCGCTTCAATCATTGTAAATCCAGCCGGGATCTCAAATGTATGCCCTGGAACAGAGGGAATTTCTACTTTTTCATCGGTTGAAGTAATTGCGAATTTCATCATCCCATGTCCACCGTTATCCATCTTTTTTGAATCACGGTCGCTGTATTCTAAAACGATTGCATTTGAGCCAGCCGGGATATCAGAGACAATCAGTTTTGGGGTGGCGGGGCTGGTTCCACCAAATTTCTGGCACTGTTGTCCTTCCGGGATGTTGACGCCATTCCATATATTGTCAGCAAATTTGACATCAAGTGCAAAGGCGTTGCTGGAAAAGGTCAAAGCAATAACAGAAAGCACAAAAATGTGTAATTTCATAGCGATAATCTCCTCTTTTTGTGTGGTTAAGGACAAAAAAATTCTTTGATTGCTGGCTCTGATTCTTTATTCTTCTACAGAAGAACTGTGGTTATCCTGCCTGATTCTGCTCTTTTCCGGGATCCTCGAAATATTCGACTCGGTTGCGTCCTCTTGTCTTCGCCAGATACAGGGCCTTATCGGCGATGCCAACTAAATCGCTTGCCGATGATTGCTTCCTGTCTGGAATGCAAACCGCTACACCTGAGCTGATGGTTACGATGCCCAATAAAGTGTTTTCATTTATCAAAGACATTTCCTGAACTGCCCGTCGAATTTTTTCGGCTAATTTCAGGGCTCCTGCAAGGTGAGTTCCAGCAGAGATAATGATGAATTCTTCCCCGCCGTAACGAGCTGCGAGATCACCTGCTCTGCACAAATTGGTTGTCAAAGCGTTTGCCACTTTTTTGAGGCATTCGTCTCCAGCCTGGTGTCCATAGTTGTCGTTAAATTTTTTAAAATGATCAATATCAATCATAATCAGAGCCAGCGGTTGACCTGCACGCAAGGCTCTGGCCCATTCTATTCCAAGGATTTCGTCAAAACGACGACGGTTTGCAAGGCCAGTCAAGAAATCTGTTACAGAGAGTTCCTCGAGTTTGCTGTTCACTGTCTCCAATTCCTGCGCGTTTTGTTCAAGCTCTGCGCAGACTTTCTCGACTTTCTGGTTGCTGAGGCGTAATTCAGCTTCCCGTCGCTTTGCCGCAACCGCTGTTTTTTGAAATTGGCGGACTGCAAAGCCCAGACGTCCGAGTTCGTCGTCACCAGCGGGAGGCAACGGTGCGTCAAGTTTTCCTGCAGCAACAGCCTGCATGGCTTCACTTAACCATGATAACCTCAGAATGACATGGCGCAGGACATAAAAATGCATCAAGGCGGTAATTCCCAGCAGCCCGATCCCTGTGGCAAAGAGTAGAATGAACGTGTACCTTTGTCGTGTCTTGTCAGCTGACTGCCCTGCACTGGACATCATGGAAAGCTCCTGGTGTACCAGCTCCGAAGTGGCTGCATGAAAAAGGCGGGTTATTCGATGGTTTTCATTGATCAGATTCTGGCTTTCGATCTCAAGCATGAGTTCACGCTTTCGTAATGCCAGGACTCCGGTTTTCCCCAGAACAATTTCCTGGAGTTCTGCGAAAGGTTTGTCAAGATCGGAGTGGATATCGGAGGGAAGCTTTTTGCAGGTAAGATCGGCTTCGATAAGTGACTCTTTCAGGATTTGCCGGGAAAGAGCCAGGGCTGTAAGGGTTGGATCCTGGATGGCCGCCAGGACGCGTCCGGTTATTGTTTCCACCTCTGTGTAGAAACGCTGGACCGGAGCCCATCGCGCTGATTTCTGAGCTATTTCAACTATCCGGTTTATTGGTGGAGATGGTCGTGACAACAGTCGGTCGATTACATCATTATCCCCCTCAACAATACGGACACGGTAGGTCAAATGTTGTTTAAATATTTGCAGGTTGGACAACAAGCGTTCATGTCCGAATTGGTGCTCCTCCTCCATAGCAACCCGTTGTGCAGCCATGGTGCTCAATTTCCGGATATTTTCGGCTAATTCCGCGGCAAGGCGTCGAATATCATTCCTTTCCTGTAGAATGCTGTCGAAGGTGTTCAACGATTTTTCAAGTCCTGCAACTGCATTTTCGAATCGCTGGAAAGCGAGTTTCAGGAGGTTTTCGGTCCTGGCGGATGCCAGTGAACCTCCGGTTGCTGCAAGAGTATCCACGGCCTTGGCCACCCGTAATGTCTGCATCATTTCCGGCAGGCGTTTGTCAAGGATGACCCCCATTGACTTGCTGACCCGGGTTGTGCTGAACAGTGAAATAAAGGTGGCCAGCAACATGACACAGGCCATGGCTCCGAAACCCAGCAGCAGGCTGCGCCGAATACTTAAACCGACGTTAGAATGATGTGGCATCTGCCGAGTCTGCATGGGCGGTTTTGAACCGAATTGTTTAATCCAGGGGAACACGTTTGCCCTCTTTCCAAATATTCCAGGAAAAAGCCGGATAATCTGTGTGAATATCGCCTTTGGCGTCAAAGGAAATCTGGCCCAGAATCGTTTTAATTGGAGCCTGACGAATAGCTGCAGCCACTAAGGCTGCGTCAAAGGAATTGGCTCTTCTGACACCTTCAATCCAGGTTTCAGTAGCCGCATAGGCGAGCAGGGTATAACCGGCCGGTTCCTGCCCTAATTCTTTTATTGCGGCTGCTGCCTGCTTCGAAGTAGACATTTTTGCGGCTTCAGGGGGAAAAGTAAACGGAATCCCTTCGCCCGCTGATTCTGCAGTTTCTATAAAAACCTTTGAAACTAAAGTGTCACTGCCGATGACACGGAATGGCGCATCCATTTGGCTTGCCTGGCGCATGAATATTCCGCTGTCGAGTCCTCCTCCTGTCAGGTAGAGAACTTCGACTCCCGCATCAATCATATCCTGGATGTTGTCTGCATAGGATGATGCAGAAACAATCCCAATACCTGTATATACGGGTTTAATTCCCTTTTTCTCAAGGGTTTTGATGGCATTTCGGGCGAGCCCCTCAGAATAATTTCCAAGAAAGTAAAAAACACCTATCTTTTTACCGGCGTGGAGTGCAGCGATTCGTTCCGCCGCGATTTCGCCCTGGAGATCGTCCCTGCCAATCATTCGAAAGATTGTTCCGATTCCCAGTTCAGTAATTTGAGAGTTGGTGGATGCAGGTGTGATTTGCAGTATCTTGTGGCGCGCATAGACAGGTGCCGCTGCAAGAGTCGCCATGGAACACGAATGGCCGATGACCACTGCCGGAGGGCTCGTGACTAAATCCAGGGCCACCTTTTCGGCAACAGGAGTACTGCATTTGTCATCATATGTTTTAATCTTTAACTCTTTCCCGAGTAATAATCCGCCAGGCAGAGTCTGTACCGCTGCAGTTACACCTACGTTGTATTGGAGCCCGACAGAGAAGCTGTCACCAACCATGGGACCGACAATAGCAATTGTGACCGTGTGATCTGCGCGCGCCTGTTGGGGAGTTGCAGCCCAAAGTGTACCTGCAAATACAAGGAAAAGCAGAGCCGTCCGACAATAAACCCAAAAAATATTCTTGTGGTTAGATTTATTTTCCCATTCTTTTTTTGAAAAGATCATGAGACTTCTCCGCAGGGAGTGAAAAAAAGATTGCAACAGCGGTATACTTTGAGGGTTGCGAAAGTCACCGCTGTGGGGGACCTGCCTTCGGGCATACCAGACTATCTTTTCAATACGTCCTTTTTGAATGCAGCCAGAGCTTTAGTCCACCAGTCAAATGTATCGTCCAGATTTCTCTGTGTAACTCCATAGTCAAGGTTAACGGGCATCTCCAGCCGCGGGTCACCATCTTTATCGAGAAAGGCTTTCCCAAATTTTTTATTTTGATTCCAGGTATTCATGTCATTCATTGAGACTTTGGCGCCAGACCATCCTGCAGAA
>JBFHIO010000045.1:0-8801 GCA_041596435.1 Desulforhopalus sp.
CTGTCCAGATCTGCCCGAAAATTTTTAACGACTCTGGAATTATGCGTAGAAAATATTCGACTCGATTTGGCACCCAGCGCCGAAAAAGAGGACTCCTCCTGCCACTGTTCATTCTGCTCGCTATCGCCGGTGGAATTGCGTGGTTTCTCTTTTTTGAGACTGAAAGTCCTGATGCCAGCCTCTCTGTAAAAAGTAAATATCTCGGCACGGATTCCACCATTTCCATCGATGTAATCGATAATAAGAGCGGAGTAAAAAGCGTTGAACTCAAAGCCATTCAAGGCGATCGTGAACAGATCCTCTACAATAAAGAATATCCACGCATCGGGTACAACAACCCGGTCGGACCAGGGGAACATTCTGTCCGGTTCCAGGTAGACAGCAAAAAACTCGGCTTCAAAGAAGGTCCGGTCACTCTTCAGCTCACGGCACTGGATTTCTCACTGAATGGCTGGTTTCATGGCAATCAAACCGTTGTCACCAAAGATCTGATCATTGACACCGAGGCCCCGAAAATCCAGATTCTGCATGTGGAAAACTCCATCTCTCCAGGTCAAAGTGGTATCGCAGTCTTCAAGGTTTCCGATCCTGAAAGTACCTCTGGAGTGCAGTTGAACGATAATTTCTTCAAAGCCTGGCCGGTAAGCAACACTTCAAAAGATATCTTTATCACCTATTTCGCCCTGCCATATAATGCGGTTAACATCAGAGAGATGAGTATCGCCACCACCGACCTGGCCGGGAATACAACCCGGGTGCCCTTTGTAACCAGCTTCAAGGCCGTACGTAAACAAAAAGATACCATCAATATTCCTGACAGCTTCCTGAATCTCAAAATTCCCGAGTTTCAGCAGTATTATCCGGCGATGGAGGGCAGCAACCTCGATCGCTATATCTACATCAACAACACTATCCGCAAGCAGAACGCCAAAAAGATCAAAGAACTCTGTTCTGCACCGGTTGCAGACAAACTCTGGACAGGAGCGTTCCTGCGCATGCACGGAACCAATAAGGCAAACTTCGCAGACTATCGTTCCTATGTCTATGATGATCGGGTCATCGACCATCAGGTCCACCTCGGTGTTGATATTGCCTCAGTGAAACGTGATAATGTCAAGGCTGCCAACACAGGCCGGGTAAAGTGGGCTGACTACCTTGGAATCTACGGCTATATGATCATACTGGACCATGGGCAGGGGGTATACAGTCTCTACTCCCATCTCAGCCAGATCAATGTTCGCCCTGGTGACATTATTCAAAAAGGGATGTTGATCGGTCTCACCGGAGCAACCGGAATGGCGGGGGGAGATCACCTTCACTTCTCCATGCTGATAAATGGAATATTCGTCAACCCGCGGGAATGGTGGGATAAAAACTGGGTGAAAAACAATATCGAAGGACCGCTGAGAGAACTGCGTCTCATTCCTCCCCAAAAATGAAAAGCAGCAGGTTATCTTGAAGATTTTTTTTTAACTGTAATCAAGAAAATGAACGAAAGAATGGTTGTTTGACGTTCCCGGTAAACAGAAAAAGGTCACGCTTTCCAGCGTGACCTTTTCAGTAGACCTGCAAATTTTTTTGAGAATTTTCAGTTGAAATCCTCAAAATCATAATCAGGTTTACCACAGATTGCACAGCGTAATTCCATATCATCACGATCAAAGATATACTTCCAGCCCTGCTGTTCAAGTTCTTCCTTCCGTTCTTTGGCGCAGTTGACACACACCCACTTGTCTCCCTCTTCAGTTTCATACAGATGCATTGTTTCTCCTTCAGCATATGGAATTATTGGATATATTTTTGGGGTTGAAAAAAGGTCCCCATTCTTTAGAACATGATACACTTTTTGAACAAAAAACTGTAAAATAACAAACTTGCTGTATTGCTTTGATACCCTCTTTTTCAAAATTCACACAGCTTCCAAAGAGAGTTTCATACACTGTCAACCCGCTGAGATTTCTGTTCCTTGCGAGACATCCTGGATACCCGAATGCCGAAGATCCCCAAACTTCTCTACGCCTATCTTGCCAGAGAGATGCTGGCCCCATTTTTCGCAAGTTTCATTATCATGAACTGCGTCTTTTTTCTGGTCAAACTCATTCCCTTTCTCAACTTTATCCTTGATCTCAACATCTCTTTCGGAGACTTTCTCCGCCTCTTCTCCTATCTCTTCCCAAACATGTTTCTTTATACAATTCCGATGGCTGCCATGCTCGGGGTAACGATAGGTTTTGCGCGACTTTCAAGCGATACGGAGATTCTTGCCCTCAAAGCAAGCGGGGTCAGCATGTATCAAATCATCCCGCCGGTACTGCTTGTTACCGCACTGATTGCTCTCCTCACGAGTTACTTCTCCATTAAGCTCATTCCCCTGAGTGAACTGGCGATGAAACAACTCACGTATACGCTGATGAAGGAGAAGATCACCAAGGGAATAAAACCCCATATGTTCACTGAGGCCCTCGGAGATGTGGTAGTTTATGTTGACGGCATTGATAAAGATACAGACAACTGGGACAAGGTGTGGGTTTCCGACATGCGACACGTCCAGCTGCCCACCGTCACCATGGCCACCAGCGGCAATATGACATCCAACATTAATGACATGAACGTCTCCATTAATCTGAATAACGGCAGCCTGCACCGCTCCGAGCATCTGAATGCACAGATTGTGGAGTTCAAGCACTACCAGATCAATATTCCACTGAATCCGCCGAACAGTAAGGCAACACGAACCAAACAGAAGGATATTCTCGGAATGTCTGAACTCCTTGCAGCATGGAGAACAGCCCCCACTAAAACGGACCATGAAGTCAGAGAAAAGCGCAAGTTGCTTATTGAGTTCAACAAACGCCTTGTCCTGCCGGCAGGCTGTCTGCTCATCAGTCTGCTCGGACTTCCTCTCGGACTGCAGGCAAAGCCAGGGAAAAAAGCTGTAGGAATTCAAGCAGGCCTGGCGATTTTTGTTATCTATTATATCCTTTTCTCTACGGGGCGTTCTCTGGCTGAGGAGGGGACACTGCCGGTGATTATTGCCATGTGGGCACCAAATACCTTTTTCTTTTTGCTCACCGTTTTCTGGATCTACCGGGTCGCAGCGGAGAAACCTCTGATACCAACGCCAGTCTCCGACCTGTATTTTGCACTGAAGCAATTCGAGATCAGTTACGTAAAAGATCTCCGCTACCGTTTTTTTCCACCCTCGGACCCCGAATCGGCAAAAGAGGTTGAGAAGCAGAAAAAACTGAGAAAAATTCGAAACCGCAAGCAGGTTTCTGGCAATCCGACAACCAAAGAATTTCACTATATCAGGTGCATACATTTTCTCGATGAGGACTGCACTCTCAAATTCAAAGACCATAGAGTGGCCAGACGCTCCGGCTTTACCCCCTGTCCGGAATGTAAAAAACTGGAGAAACAGAACAAAATAAAATCGTGGAAAGACCTCCGGGCTGTAACAGAAAGGAGAAAAAAATGAAATTACCTTTAGTCAGTGAAATGCGCGAACTTGAGCGTAAGACCATGGAAGATTACGGTATTCCCTCCCTGATTCTGATGGAAAATGCAGGCCTTGGAACGGTCTCCATGGCAGAGAAACTGCTTGGGTCCTGCGAGGATTGCTTCTGTCCGATTTTTATAGGCCCCGGCAACAATGGCGGGGACGGTCTGGTTATAGGACGTCAGCTGCATCAGCGTGGCTGCCAGCCTCTTTTCTTCTTTTTACAGCCACCCGAAAAATTTAAGGGTGACGCCCTGGAGAACCTCAAGATCGTAGAAAAGCTGCACCTGCCCTTCCACATTATTGACAGTACAGAGCAGGTGGGCACCATTCAAGACACCATCAGTCAGTATGAGTCAGACGGCCTTCGCTGCTATGCCATTATTGATGCCATCTTCGGGATTGGTCTCATGCGGGATATCACGGGGCATATTGCCGACATCATCAGGTGCATAAACTCGCTGAAATTGCGGGAGGTGGCACCTGTCATTGCTGTCGATATCCCGTCCGGACTTGATACTGATACCGGCGAGATTCGTGGAGTCTCAGTACGGGCGGACTACACCGCAACCTATGGCTGTGCCAAACCGGGGCACTTCCTCTTTGGCAACAAAGCATTGACCGGTCATCTCGAAGTAATTGATGTCTGTATTCCCCCGGAAGTTGTCTCTCAATCCAAAATCAATACGGAACTGGCGGACCTGGAGGTGCTGAGAGAAAATTGCACCCGGCTGTGTCGCCAGAGTGCATCCCACAAGGGAACGAACGGGCACACCTTTATTCTGGCCGGCAGCACAGGTTCCACGGGAGCTGCTGTTCTTGCCGGACGCGGTGCCCTGCGGGCAGGAACCGGGTTACTGACTCTGGGCTCCCTTGCCGAGAACAACATGATTCTGCAATCCGCGGTTCCCGAAGCAATGACCATGCTCCTGCATGGAGATCCCTCTCATCTCAGTATTAAAGACTGGCCGCAGATAAAGGAAAACCTTGACCGCTTTTCCTGCATAGTCACAGGCCCCGGAATGGGGCAGCATGCCGACACCGCTGAACTGGTGCTGAAAATCTACCACGAAGCACACCTGCCGGTAGTGCTTGATGCGGATGCTCTCAATATTCTTGCTGCCCACCGCAAAACCCTCGGCACGCCCTCCGGTCCACGCATCTTTACACCACACCCTGGTGAAATGGGACGTATTCTCGGCAAACCAACTGCGGAAATCGTCAAGAATCGACTCGGTGCTGCAGAGCAGGGATGTCTGCTTTTTCAGAATGACGAATATGAAACTGTCATGCTGATTAAAGGAAGCGGAACCATCGTTTGCAACAGCGAGGGCCGGTGTTTTATCAACACTACGGGCAATCCTGGTATGGGGACCGGTGGCATGGGAGACGTTCTCAGCGGAATTATCGGCGCATTCCTCTCTCAGGGAATGGATCCTTTCCCGGCCACGACCACAGCAGCGTATTTGCACGGTAAAGCGGCAGATATTCTCTTTGAGCACATGGGCCCGGGTTTTTATGCCTCAGAAGTCACTGATAAACTGCCGGAAGCAAGACACACTCTTCTGCAACATCTCTATGGGACAGATTTGTCCCTGTCTTGAAAAACCCTGTATTTCGTTCCTGTTCGAAGCACAGAAGAGAAGTTACCGCAGGTACGTGCCGGCTTACCGTTTATCAGCGGTGCCTTTGAAGTCGGAGTCTGGCACTTGCCTCCGAGGATCAATTTTAGACTGTTGCTAAGAAGAGGGGGATGATTCAATGCCCCTTATCTCTCTAATCTACCACCGAACAGGGGGAAGACCGTTCTGCAGCAGAGCTGCATTACACTTTGCAAAGATGTCAGAACCGAGAAATCCGCGATAGGCCGAAAGGGGTGAGGGATGAGATGTCGTGAGAATTGTATGGATGGAAGAATCTATGAGTCGCGCCTTCTTTTGCGCAAAACCACCCCAGAGAAGAAAAACAACGGGATGTTTTTTTTGTGAAATGATGGAGATTAATTCATCCGTAAGAGCAAGCCAGCCGAGCTTCCTGTGGGAGTTCGGCTTTTTCTTTTCTACGGTAAGGGTGGCGTTGAGCAGCAGTACGCCCTGCTCTGCCCAGCGACTGAGATCACTTGGGAAAGAGTTTTTTCGCTCGTCGTAAAGAGAGCGGTTTATCTCTTTAAAAATATTACGCAGGGAAGGTGGTACAGGAAAACCGTTGCGGACAGAGAAAGCCAGCCCATGGGCCGCACAACCGAGTCCCGGATATTCGTTGAAATAAGGATCCTGGCCGAGAATAACGACTTTCACTGCAGAAAGCGGTGTAAGTCGCAGCGCATTAAAGACATCCTCACGAAGAGGGAAAACAGGGTGTAATGCAGCCTGCTTATAGGCTTCGTCAAGCAGTCGCAGATGTTCCCCGCTGTACATCATCGGGGAAGCTTCAACCCACTCAGCAAGCCCGTCCGAAGAAGAATCAATGTTACTCATGGGAATACACGGCAAATACGCCAGGAAACATTTTCATTCAGCACTGTCTGCATCGCGGTGCAGAGAGCGAATAGACTGAACTATCCGGGCAGTGGAAAGTTGTTCCACCTCGAGGTCAGATCCGATTGATTCTGACACACCTCTGCTCAGTTCTGGAAAAAAGCACTCCTCACTGAGCAGAAGTTTCACCCGGTCGGCGGATTTGGCAAAAGCATTTAATCCAGCCCCCACAGCCATCTTCCGGCCGGAAAGAAAATAAACAGAGGCATTGTCTTTAAACGTATCTGCAGCAGAGGCCAGCAAAACATCGAGAGGGCCCTCAGTCATGGTGGTGTTCTTCTGCAACATGACCTGGGACGCGTCTGAAATGAAGCTCAGATTATCATTGCAGGAGAGCAGATAACAGGTCCCCGAATCAATACTCATACCCTCTTCCGCACGCAATACACGTATACTGGAGATAGAATCGAGGTATTCAACAAAATTATTCAGATGAGTATCATGCTCGCTCTCAACAAAACCGATAATGGAACCAGCAAAGCTGTTGTCCAGGGAAGGCAGTATGGAGAGAAGATTGGAGCAGGAGCCACAACCACCAACAAGAAAGCTGACGAACAATTCCTGATGCACCTGCTCTCCGGCAGAAAGTGTACAGGTAATTTTGTCTCCACAGGCCGAACAGGTAAAATCCTGCACAGATCTGCCAGGATCTATATTGACAATCTCACGATGACCGCACTCTTCGCAGAAAAGCGCCCATTGCTTCGTTCGCGGCTCGGAACCACTGCCTTCCTCCTCTGCAGAATCGACAGCAAAGGGATCCCGATTGAGAAGCACCATGCTCCCTGCTTTCTCCACCTTCTCCACCAGCAATTCCTTCTGCACGTCGAGATTGTTGCGCTGAAAGATAAAGTCTTTGTTAAAAAAATCTACTGCACCGTTTTTCAAGGTATCAAAACAACGGGCTGTCCCCTCTTCTGTCAGGCTGGAAAACATGATTGCCGGAGTGGGACGATGGATCATTAAATGCTGCAGAGCAGTCATTCCGTCCATAAGCGGCATCTCAAGATCCAGCAGGATGACATCTGGTTTTACCCGGAGAAGCAGTTCGAGAGCCTCAATTCCATTAGAGGCTTCACCTGCAATTTCAATGTTATCGCAATCTTCAAAGATCTCCCCGAGGAACCTTCTGAATACAAGGGAATCATCAACTATCAAAACTTTCAGCATAACCTCTTTTCCCAATACTCCGATGAAGCAAAACGCTCCTCTTCAATTTCTGGGAACCAGGAACAACCCGTCTTTCGTCATCTTCTTTGTTACAGTAAAAAAGTTATCCTCAAAGACAAGCCAGACTCCGATATCAATCAGATACCTGCGATAAATTTTCCCCTGCACCTCGAATACAAACGAAAGATAAGACTCTTCAAGGGCCCATCTTTTTTACTTCATCCCCGTCAATCCAGATACAACCTGTTTTCCCTGATGTAAGCAAGAACACTTCCAGCGAGAAATGACGAACTCAGCTTCTGTCCACTCCCGCCGCCATGAACAGCCTCCTTTATATCACTTGAACTGATGAAAGGCGGTTCACATTTAAGCATGAAAATATCTTTCTTCTCCGGATGACTCCAGTTCTTATCATTTTCCGTATAACCGAGAAAAGATATAAGCTTTTTCATACGCTTATTATCATAGCCAATTCGAGGTGAAATAACGATACTTACCCGCTTAAAAATTTCATTATATTCTTCCCAGCCAGTTATTTCCAGAAATGCATCCACCCCGAGAATAAAGTAGAACTCATCGTCTTCACGCTGCTGCAGGGCACGCAGTGTATTGCAGGTATAAGAAGGAGGAGGCAGTTCGCTTTCCAGGGTACTGATAACAAGCCTGTCAATTCGTGGATCATCTGCCCGGGAAGCCAGCGCCAGTCGAATCATGGCAAGACGGTGTTTCCAGCTGGTAGTTGTGCGTAATGCCTTATGCGGCGGGGTAGCCGCAGGCATTATCACAACTCTGTCGAGATTCAGTTCTGTGAGGGCAGCGAGAGCCACCGAAAGGTGGCCATTATGAAAGGGATCGAAGGTTCCCCCGTAAATGCCACTGCGCCGACGCACATGCTGAGAATCATCCGTCACCTTATTGCCGAACCTGACCTGTACCCATGACAATAAATTTACGGGTTGTCAGCTCCTCCAGTCCCATGGGCCCGTATGAGTGAAGCTTGGTGGTACTGATTCCTATCTCGGCACCGAGACCAAGCTCTCCGCCATCGTTGAAACGGGTAGACGCATTAACCATTACAGCCGAAGCATCAATTTCTGAGAGGAAGCGTTGCGCCATCTCATAATCTTCAGTCATAATGGCTTCGGTATGGTGTGAGCCATATCGGTCAATATATGCCCTTGCCTCATCGTAATCAGCAACCACTTTGACACTGATTATCAGGGCGAGGAACTCTTTTCCCCAGTCTGACTCCGCTGCCGGAACAATCTTTTCAGAGAGCGCACAGCTCTTCCTGCAGCCTCGGATCTCAACTCCGGCCGCAGCAAGATTTTCAGCGATACGGGGAATAAAATCGGCGGCCACTTTTTCGTGAATAAGCAGTCCCTCAAGGGTGTTGCAGGTACCGGGGCGCTGGGTCTTGGCATTTAGGATGACGGGAATTGTCTTGTCAAGATCTGCGGCCTTGTCGACATAAAGGTGGCAGACTCCTTTATAGTGCTTCAGGACCGGAATTCGCGAATTTTCCATAACGCTGCGGATCAGCCCTTCACCTCCCCGGGGAATAACAAGATCGATATTGTCCTCTTCATGAAGCA
>JBFHIO010000046.1:0-8794 GCA_041596435.1 Desulforhopalus sp.
CGGGTTTGCTGTCGTCTTCCAGAAGCACGACGGTATGCATGTTCTGCAGAGCCCATGCAACCTGAGCCCCGAGCAGAATGAAAAGCCAGCCGAGATAGATCCAGGCAAGAAAGAGCGGTGCTGATGCGAAGGTTCCGTAGATGGCGTTGTATTTTGCCACACCGACCTGCAGGGATATATAGATGTTCTGTACTATAAACCAGAGGGTCGCGGCGAGGAGGGCGCCAAGCATCGCGGGTACATTTTTCACTTTTGTGCAGGGGAAAAAGATGTAGACGGCGTAAAGTGAAATGGCGATGAAGAAGATGGGCAATGCCTGGAAGAGCAGGGTTTGCAGCCAGGCAAAGGGCAGGAGTATGTTGAGTTTTTGTGCCAGTGTCGGATGTTTAAGGAAGGTGCTGGCAGCAAAGGCGATATTAACGGAGAGCGGAAAAAGGAAGAGCAGGGTGATGTAGTCTGAGAGCTTGCGCAGCAGTGAACGCCCGTCTTCCACCTTCCAGATGAGATTCATCGCCTTTTCAACGTGGCTGAACATCAGCAGGACTGTGACGAGAATACCTGCAACCCCGAAACTGCCGAGAGTTGCGAAATTGGTGCGGTCCACATAGTCAAAAATTGTGTCAACCGCAGAACGCATCGCTGAGGTCAGTGTCTTTTCGGGGGCACTCTCTTCCTTCACTTCACCGCTAATGCCCGGAAGTGAATCTTTCTTCCCTCTGGTACCAAAAGCGCGGAAATCAAACCCCTGGTAGCTCTCGAGGTTATCAATATAGGAGTAGGCTATCTTCTTCAGCTGGTCGCCGCCGCCAAGCCCCTTCACCACCGCTGTACTCATGGCAAGTATGGGGACGAGGGAGAGAAGCAGGGTGTAGGTCATCGCCCCGGAGCGCAGCGAGAGATTGTTGCGGATAAACTGCTGCAGAGTGACAGCAATGAGGCGGCAGAGAAAATGCAGCTGTCGTCTCCATGGAGAGAGTTCTGCAGGGCTGGTGTCAATCCAGTGGATAAATTTCTCGATGAAGGCTGGGGGCATGGTGGCGGGCGGTTCAGGCGAGAATTTCTTTCTTGCCTATCGCTTCTCCTTTGATTTTATCAAGTATTTCAGCAAGCACTGCCTTTACATTTTCCCGAATATCCCCGGCAACGATGATGTAGAGCAGGTCGTCTCCGGGCATGAAGGTGCCGGATTTTGCTTCGACGAGAATTTCCCAGATGCCGGGTTTCGCAAGGTATTCCTGACGGAAAGCCTCTACCTTCTTCTGGTCGGGGGTGACTTCAAGAGCTTTCACCGGTGTGTGTTCACCACGCGACCAGTTACGTACGACTCCGTTATGAATGAGAATCATGCCAACGTTGTCAGCAAAATCGGGGCGTTTTTTCAGTTCTGCAAGTTCTTTATTAATATCCATGACTTAACTCTGTGCTGTTTTGTCAACAGGTTCAACCTTTGCGGGAAGCCAGGGACGCCTGGTGACTTTTATTGGTATTTTACTGCAGTTTTTCATTATGGGTACCTTGAAACAGCTTGTATCTCATTCATATTCAAGGCTCAGGAAGAAATTTACCGCAGGCATATAACTGATATCTCGACGTCTCGTTTCTCGCTTTGTCGGAGGATAAATTTTTGACTGTAGCGCAGAAGAGGGGCGAAAGACTGGTTATTCAAGGTTCCCTTATGTCGATTGCGGCAGGTGTTTTTTTCCCCCCTTTAACACGGGGTAGCCGTCAGGGCCTTTCTTTAATACTTTGTGCTTTGCTTTAAGCTTCTTCGTCTGTTTTTCATAGAGATGCCAACGGCTGGTGGAATGACTGTTGCTGCTGTCGGGGAGAAGAAGCTGCTGACCGATGTGGATTGTTCCTTTGTTGTTCAGGCGGTTTGTTCTTTTGAGCTCCTTGAGGGAGATCCCATACCGTTTTGCTATTTGTCCGGCAGTCTGTCCTTTTCTTACTTTGTGATAGCGAACCTTTTTTTGCTTGTGAAAGTAGAGAATGTCGGGGAAGTTGACAATCTTTTCCCGTACTCCTGGAGCCTCAGGCAGGTGGAACGTGTAGTTCTCGGTTATTCGTTTCTCACCCTTGTATGCTGCGGGACGCAAAGCGGGATTGAAGTCTTTTATCTGCTTTTCAGAAAGATTGAAATAACGTTTGAGATCATCAAGGCAAAGATAACCCTTGAGTTTAAAATTGAGGGTGGGAACAGGTTTTTCCCGCTTCAGCGTTTTCTCCAGTTTTTTCCCGGCTTCTACTGCAGCAACAAATTCGGAATAAAAATTGCGGGAGGCAAACTGGAAGGCAGCGGTACTGTGTCGGCGGAATATCTCAGTGTAGGAGCGGAATTCCTTGAAAGCACGAATCGTTCCCGGCAGACCATAATTGTAGGACGTGACGGCGAGCGGCCAGTGCTGGAGGTGTTTATAGCTGCGGGCGAGATATTCGGCGGCGGCTCGGCTGGCAGTGATGGGATCAAGGCGCTCGTCAACGGCGGAGTCGATGATCAGGTAGCGGGTTCCGGTGGTTTTGGTAAACTGCCAGATGCCGGTTGCACCAACTTTCGAGTAGGCCCCGTTGTGATAAGAAGATTCTACCATCGGCAGATAGGCGAGATCTTCCGGCAGACCATGCTCGCGGAAGATCTCCTTGATACGGTCAATATATTTCCCGGAGCGGATGATCCCGAGGCGAAAACGCCGCTGTTGGCCGCCCTGCAGTCGGACCAGCTCTGCGGCGCGTTTCATCTGGCCGCGGGGATTTTTCCCGGGGAAAAGGGCGGCAATGCGCTTCTCTTCTCTGGTTATTGGTTTCTGTCTGGATAATTTTTTGAGAAGGGCCACATATTTTTCCTTTGCCTGTTCCTCGCGATAGATGTTTATTTTGCGGGCACCGGGCAAACCGGCTTCAACAAGGGTGACAACGTCATAGACGCGCGATGGATGACCGGCGTCATGAACCACAACTTCATTATTTCTGCGTTTGAGGTAGATGTCTTCCCAGAAACGGACATTGCCGAGAATAGCTTTATAGACGGGGAAAACAGGAATGAGGCTGGCAGAAGATGCCTCCTCCCCTGAGTCCCTGGCAAAACTGGTCCCATGGGCGATGAGCAGAAGGAGAGAGCATGTCAAAGTGACAAAACTCCCGAATTTTTTCTGCGAGGCGGTCAAAAACATGATTCATCCGGGCAGTTCTCTGCCCCTCACATTATTGGAAAGAAAAATATGTATACACCAATACTGGCGACACTGGGTTACATTCTGTCGCCTGACGGCAAACAGGTACTGATGATACACCGAAACAAGCGGAAAGACGATCAGCATCTCGGTAAATACAACGGACTGGGTGGCAAGATGGAGCCCGGAGAAGATATATTCACCTGTTTAACGAGAGAAATCAAGGAAGAAGCTCAAATTACATGTGAAGATTGCGAGCTGCGGGGAACCATTAACTGGACTGGTTTCGGGCCTGCCGGAGAGGACTGGTTTGGCTTCATCTATCTTATCCGCAGTTTTACGGGAACACCTTCAAACGGCAACGCGGAAGGTGATCTCTCATGGGTGGATGTGGATAAAATCATGGAGTTGCCCATGTGGGAGGGAGATCGGTTCTTTCTGCCCCTTGTTTTTGATGATGACCCCAGAGTTTTTCATGGCTATATGCCCTATGACAATGCCCGGCCGCTGTCGTGGAGTTATGAGCGGCGCTGAAATGTACGAGGTTGCGCGGGCATACATCTTGACGCAGCGGCAGGTTGAGGAAAATCTCAAGTAAAAACGGGGTTTGCTCTTGCAGTCGATACACTGCATGGTATATTCCCATAAATCGTATGTTGTGAATCTTTTTACGCCTGTTTTGGTCCTCCATCGGGGATTCTGCGGGGCGTACAAATCCTGCTTTTTCCCACAGGATTTTCGGGCTTTCAGACTATTGAATCTTACGCCAGGCACCCTGTAAATTTTGTGTGGGTGTCGGCAATTTTTTACTGAAGAGGTGCTGCAATGAGTGAAAATGAAATGAATAAAGACGAAGAACTTCAGCGTCTTGAGCAGTTTGTAGAAAAGCTTCTGAACAATTTTTCTGCATTGAAAGAAGAACGTAATAATTTGATACAGACCTTGAAAAATCGTGATGCCACCATCGTGGAAAAAGATAATGCTATTGCAGATCGTGATGCTACTATCGCTGATCGTGAAAGTGTTATTGCTGACCGTGAAGGGACCATTGGCGAACGTGAGAGTACTATCCAGGAAAGAGAAGCCCGTATCAGTGAACTCGAAGGCGTGCTCAACGATAAAAACCATGAGCGTGAAGAGATCAGTGGTAAAGTTAAAAGTATTGTTGATCAGATTGAATCCTGGGAACTTTCTCTTGACGAAGACAATGAAAGTTACTCCCCCGAGAATAACAATGATGGGGAAGAAGACGGCAATGACTATGGCTCTCAAGAGAGGTCCTGAGTTTTGTTGAAACCCGGGGAATTCCTTCTGAAATATGGTGATATTCCTGTCAGCAGGAATTCCCTGATACTTTGTAATGGTCGCCCGCGGGCGGCTTCCGCCACTTGAAATCGGATTGTTCTCATGGCCGAAGATGAGCGACTGGTTGAAATAAGAATGATGGGGCTCGACTTTAGCTTCTACACTGATGCGTCGGATGTGGAACTGGAGGAGACCGTTGCCCTTGTGCAGGATCTGGTCGGGGTTGAGCCAGACGAGAACGTCGGGACGATCCCGATGGGGAAAATTGCAATCCTTGCCTGTCTTAATATTGCTTCGCGGCATGTGCGGTTGCAGCGCGAATTTGATCAATACCGTAAAGATTTTGAGAGTCGCCTGAGTAATCTGAGCAATGAGATTCGGACGTTGATTGCTGAGCGTTGACTTTTGCGAGTGCACCGCCTTATAAATTTTTCTGTCAGAAAAGAGAGGGTTTCTTTTCTGAAGATTCCAGGGGGGCGGAAATGAACCGCCTTTGCAGTGATTTTTTTAGCGGTATTCTGAAGAAATGGCGGAATTTTAATGTATTCGCCTGAACAGTTTTCTGCTATAATGAATTATAGAAAACAGCGAAACGGGGTTTAAAAAGCTCTGTCCCAATATATAATATATTTGATTACCCTGCGCTGTTCGTGATCTTCAGTGTAATTGTTGAGCCAACTCTCTAAAAAAGGGAGCCTTCTCTGATCAAAGATGAAAATGGCAATAGCCGCTTTTCAAAAATGATTTATGGGGCACCCACCTGAAATTCAGGTTTAACTTTTCTGTTGACACGGCAGTGTGGGGTTTTTTTTATCGTTCATGAATTCGTTTTTTTAAAGATTACAGCGGCTGCTGACAGCACCCGCTTTTGAGGATGTAACGACGGCGTGGCTTGCGGCTGCGTCGATTTAATATAATGCAGACCGGCCTTACGGGCGGATAAATTAAAACGGACGAGAAGCGGTGGAACAGCCGCTTCCTGATTCACCCTGCATTCTGGAGAATGCGTGGCGGGGTGATGCCCGGTGTGTAGTGGCAGCATTCGGCCTTGCCGGGCAGATATAGGGATTTCTGGAATAACTTTTTTGAAGATCGCGCATGCCTGCCATATCCTGAGAGCACGATTACTCTTCTGAGTGGTTCTAAATGATAAATTTCAGGTCAACTCCTGAAGTGCAGGCAGAATGGTGCCTGGTTAGAGTCTGCTGCAACTGGCTGCAGAGTTTTTTCCTGCATGGCGTGGTTGATTTTCATTCGAGGACGACGGATTTTACGATTTTGTTGTGCTGATTCGGGAGAGTCCTCTCCTGCGGACGTGAACAGACGACTGTCGTTGCTCCCCCCCTCCCTCCTTCTGTTTTACTTTTCTCTTCTCATACTCACCCTGAGTCCGGCTGTTTACAGGGGGTATCACAATGGGATTTTTCCTCCAGCTTTTGCTGGCGATTGTCTTCCTCGGTGCAGGTGGTGCCGCAGGATATTTCATTCAACGTAAGATTACGCTGACCAACGAAGCGAACAATCGTAATCAGGGGCGGCAGATCATCGAAAATGCCCTCGTTGAGGCAGAGCAGTTAAAGAAAGAGGCACTCCTGCAGAGCAAGGAGAGGGCTTATCAGGTAAAGCAGGTTCTTGATGCGGAAATTAAGGCAGACCGGGATGAACTGAAAGAGGAGCGGTCTCAGTTGCAGCAGAAGTGCGACAACCTTAAACGGGAGTGGGACAATTACGATCGTAAGCTCAGCGACTTGCAGAAGAGCGAGAAAGACCTCGCGCTCTCGTGGGAAGAGTGCCAGCGCAAGCACCAGCAGGCCGATGATCTTGTTGCTCAGCGGACCCGTGAACTTTCGTTGCTTGCCGGGATTACTGCGGAAGAAGCAAAGAATACGTTGGTTTCATCTCTTGAGAGCGAAGCTCGCATGGAAGCCGCCAAGAGTCTTGTCCGTATTGAAAATGAGATGAAAATGGAAGCCGACCGGAGAGCGAAGAAGATCCTTGCTCTTGCTATTTCCCGCTATGCAGGAGATTATGTCGCCGATCGGACCGTGTCGATTGTCCCGCTGCCCAACGACGAGATGAAAGGGCGGATTATCGGTCGTGAAGGCCGGAATATTCGTGCCATCGAAGCTGCAACCGGTATTGATATTATTATTGATGATACTCCGGAAGCCGTGGTGCTTTCCGGCTTTAATCCGGTCCGGCGCGAGGTTGCACGGCTTGCTCTCGAACAACTTATCAGTGACGGCCGTATTCACCCGGGCAGAATTGAGGAAGTGGTTGAAAAAGTCTCCCGTGATCTTGAGATCTCCATGCGTGAGGAAGGAGAGCAGGCGACCTTTGATGTAGGGGCACATGGCGTGCATGTCGAAATTATCAAACTGATCGGCCGACTCAAGTATCGTACCAGTTACGGTCAGAATATCCTGCAGCACAGCCTTGAAGTTGCCTTTCTGTGCGGAATCATGGCTGCTGAACTTGGTATTGATGTGAAGACGGCCAAACGTGCCGGACTGCTGCATGATATTGGCAAGGCCGTGGACCACGAAGTGGAGGGTTCTCACGCTATTATCGGCAGGGATATTGCCAAAAAATATGGCGAGTCGGAAGAAATTGTGTATGCCATTGGTGCCCACCATGAGGATCTTCCTCCGAAGAGTGTGCTCGATGTTCTTGTGCAGGCGGCAGATGCCCTCTCCGGGGCACGGCCCGGTGCCCGGAAAGAGATGCTGCAGAGTTATGTTAAACGTCTGGAAGACCTTGAAGCGATTGCCAACGGTTTTGAAGGAGTCGAAAAATCCTATGCTATTCAGGCCGGTCGTGATTTGCGCATTATCGTTGATTCCAACAAAATAAAAGAGGAGGAGGCGACACTTCTCAGTCGAGATATTGCCCACTCCATCCAGGAAAAATTGACCTATCCCGGTCAGATTCGTGTAACCGTTATTCGTGAAACCAGGGCAGTTGAGTACGCGAAGTAACTTCCGTCCTGAGAAGGAATTTTTAGAAATCGCTGAGAGGAATACGCTAATGTTGAGCATTGAAGAGCAACTCGAATTTCTGGGGCGCGGTGTAGTGGATTTTCACTCCCGTGAAGAACTTGAAAAAAAGTTAAAAAAATCACAAGAAACGGGCAAGCCGCTGGTTGTGAAGGTTGGATTTGACCCAACCGCGCCGGATCTCCATCTTGGGCACACCGTGGTGATGCAGAAGATGAAGTATTTTCAGGATCTCGGACACGAGGTGCATTTCCTCATCGGGGACTTCACCGGTATGATTGGTGATCCTACCGGGAAATCGCAGACTCGCAAGCCGCTGACTCCGGAGCAGGTTGCTGTTAATGCTGAGACCTATAAAAAACAGGTCTTTAAGATTCTGGATCCGGAGAAAACAAAGGTCTCCTTTAATTCGAAGTGGCTTGGAGCTCTTAACTTTGCCGATATCATTCGCCTTGGTTCAGAACTTACTGTTGCGCGCATGCTCGAACGCGATGATTTTAAAAAGCGTTACGAAAACAATCTGCCGATCTCAATTCACGAATTCTTTTATCCCCTTGCCCAGGGATATGATTCTGTCGCAATGCATGCTGATGTTGAGCTTGGTGGCACCGATCAGCTCTTCAATCTCCTTATGGGCCGCGATCTGCAGCGGAACCGCGGGATGGAACCTCAGGTCGTAATGACCATGCCTCTGCTCGAAGGACTCGACGGGGTGAACAAAATGAGTAAATCCCTCGGGAACTATATCGGGATTGATGAGCCTGCTGATGATATCTACGGGAAGCTAATGTCAGTTTCCGATGAACTGATGTTTCGCTACTTCTATCTGCTCAGTGATTTGAGTACGACAGAGATTGATGCGCTGCAGAAAAAAATGGAGAGAGGTGAAATTCATCCTAAAGCGGTGAAGCAGCAACTGGCCCGTGAACTGGTGACCCGTTTCCATAATAAAGAGGCTGCCATTCAGGCAGAGAAGAATTTTGAGACGATTTTTCAGAAAGGGGGTATCCCGGATGAAGTCCCTGAGTATGAAATGAAGGGTGGGGAGGCTGTTGCTCTGCCGAACCTGCTTGTTGATGCGGGGATGGTGAAGTCTACCTCAGAGGCCCGACGGATGCTCAAACAGGGTGCCGTTTCTATCGATGGAGAGAAGGTCGCTGATGAAAAGGCAACCCTTGGACCGCAGGGAGAATATCTGTTGAAAGTGGGAAAACGCCGCTTTTGCAAGGTGCACTTCGTCTGAGATGTTTCCAGGTGCATCGAGGGGCCCTGGAGGCCCCAAAAAGTGAGTTGAGGGAACATGAAGAATCTCCAATCCTTCGTTAC
>JBFHIO010000047.1:0-8615 GCA_041596435.1 Desulforhopalus sp.
CAACACATTATACGGGAGACTGGGGGCAGCGTAAAGAAAGAAACGCCCGGTTGCAGATGTGGTGTGAAAAAGGCCCCCTTTTTCCTTCACAGACCTTTGTTGTATGCCTCTTTCAGCGCGTAGAGAGTGTTGAGTGCATCCCGCGGTGTGCAGGAGTCAGGATCAAGCTCCGCGAGAATCTTCAACGCCGGGTTAGGCGGTGGCTGGAAAAGAGATGGCTGGGTCGGCTGTCTGGTCTTTTTGGATGTCTCCGGTTTTTCGGAATCACCTGCTCCTCTTGACACAGCGGCGAAATTCCCCCGCTCGATGGCTTTCAAAATCTTGCCCGCCCGGGCCACCGTCTGTGGTGGCACTCCCGCGAGAGCTGCCACCTGGATTCCGTAGCTGCGGCTTGTGCCCCCTTTGACCAGCTTGTGGAGGAAGATGATATCGCCTTGCCATTCCCGCACGCCTACGGAGTAGTTTCGTACCCGCTGGTGGGTCAGGGCGAGGTTGGTGAGTTCATGGTAGTGGGTGGCGAAGAGCGTTTTCACCCCACGGCCATTTTTCTCTACCAGTTCTTCGGCCACTGCCCAGGCAATGGAGAGGCCGTCGTAGGTGGAAGTACCCCGTCCGATCTCGTCAAGGATGACCAGACTCTTCTCCGTTGTATTATTGAGGATATTGGCTGTTTCGCTCATCTCGACCATGAAGGTGGACTGCCCTTCGCGCAGATTGTCCATGGCTCCAACGCGGGTGAAGATGCGGTCTACGATGCCGATCTGCGCTTCTTCTGCGGGGACATAGCAGCCCATCTGAGCCATCAGCACTATGAGGGCCGTCTGCCGCAGGATGGTTGATTTCCCGGCCATGTTGGGGCCGGTAATGATATGCACTTCGTCATTCTGCTGGTTAAGGAGAATGTCGTTGGGGACAAACTGCCCGGTGGGGAGCATGAGTTCAATGACGGGATGGCGGCCCTCAATAATGCGGATCTCATCATCTTCTTCCACTACTGGCCGCCGGTAGTTGTTGCGATGGGCTGTCTCAGCGTGGGAGAGGAGAACGTCGAGGCGGGCAAGCAGGGAGGCGGTATGAAGAATGCGAGAGCTGGCAGCGGCCAGATTCTGGCGAATTTCCAGGAAAAGCTGATATTCAAGCTCCACACTGCGGTCCTGTGCCCCGAGGACACGGGTTTCAAATTCCTTTAACTCTTCAGTAATGAAACGTTCCGCGTTGACCAGTGTCTGTTTTCGAATGTAATGGGGCGGCACCTTCGCCGCATGGAGGCGGCTTACTTCAATGAAATATCCGAATACCTTGTTGTAGCCAACCTTCAGTTTGGGAATGCCAGTGGCCTGGCGCTCCTTCGTTTCCAGATCGAGGATGAGTTTTTTACCATCGTGCAGCAGGGTGTTGAGTTCATCGAGTTCGGCATTATAGCCGGCGGCGATGAGCCGTCCCTCGCGCAGAGTGATGGGGGCGTCTTCATTAATGCCGTTTTCCAGCAACTGGTACAGATCCGTGAGTGGATCCATCTCCTCACGGATAGAGATGAGTTGCCGGGTATCACAGGGGGCGAGGGCGGTGATCACTTCGGGCAGCGCTGCGAGCGAGTTTTTGATGGCAAGCATGTCCCGGGCATTTCCGGAACCGAGGATCATCCGTGAATTGAGACGCTCAAGGTCATAGACCTCCCCGAGCAGTTTACGGAGGTGTTCCCGTGCCGGAGAATCATTGAAAAACCAGGTGAGGGCATCAAGGCGGTCGTGGATCTGGTTACGGTTTTGCAGAGGGAAGAGCAGGTTGTGTTTGAGCAGCCGCGCGCCCATGGGGGTGACGGTGCGGTCGAGTACAGCCAGGAGCGAGCCCTGCCGGTTACCTCCAGCGATGGTTGTGGTGAGTTCAAGATTGCGGCGGGAGGAGTCGTCGATATGCAGAATTGCTTCAGTCTCTATGGGCGAGAGCCGTTCGATATGGGCCACCGAGGCCTTTTGGGTCTCTTTGACATACTGCAGCAGGGCTCCGGCGGCGCACAGGCCTGCTTTGAGGGTGCCGCAACCGAAGCCGTCCAGGTTGAGGACGTTGAAGTGGCCCAGCAGCAGTTCCTTTGCGCTGTCAAAGTGGAAATGGTCGGCGTTGCAGTGGGTATAGCAAATATCGGGAAGCCGTTTCTTCAGGCTCTCCTGCAGAATTGTGTCCTCCTCCGAGAAGAGAATTTCCGTGGGAGTGAAACGGTTAAGCAGATCAAGGGTTTCACTGGAGATTGTTTCACTGCCGGATGTTTCCGCAACCAGGAATTCGCCGGTGCTGACATCAAGCAGGCTCACTCCGCAGCTGTCGCCGCTGTTCCAGAGAGCACATACGTAGTTGTTGCTGCGTTCGTCGAGGAGAGTGTCGTCGGTGACTACGCCCGGCGTGACGATGCGGATTACTTCGCGGCGGACGATCCCCTTCGCTTCGGCGGGGTCCTCCACCTGCTCGCAGATCGCCACCCGGCGTCCTGCTGAAATCAGTTTCGGCAGGTAGGTCTGTACTGCGTGATAGGGAATACCACACATCGGCACCTGTACCGCGTCCGTCTTCTTATTGCGCGAGGTGAGAGCAATTCCGAGGATGCGGCTGGCCTCAATGGCATCGTCGAAGAACATCTCGTAAAAGTCGCCCATGCGGTAGAAGAGAATGGCATCGTTATGTGCTTCTTTGATCTCCATGTACTGCTGGAGCATGGGAGTGATCTTTTTTACTTTGGTTTTCTGACTCATCGTTGCGGGTGTCTGATCTGGAGAAGTTCACGGAAGGCAGGAACGAGCTGGTCGAAAGTGTGGGCGATATGGATGGGAATGGTTCGAATCTCGTTGACCACGGTCATGAAATTATGGTCGCCCTCCCAGCGGGGCACGATATGAAAGTGAAGATGAGAGGCAATTCCTGCACCGGCCACTTCACCGAGATTGCAGCCGATATTGAGGCCATCACAGTGCAGCTCGCTGCGAAGAATAGAGGCGCTGACCTGGAGGAGCTCCATGATTGCCTCGTTCTCCTGTGAAGAGAGTTCAGTGATATCGGCAATATGGCGTGCAGGGGCAATGAGCAGGTGCCCGTTGGCGTAGGGAAAGCGGTTAAGGAGGATGACGGCACGGTTATCCCGGTAGAGCAGGAGGTGTTCCCTGCTGTCACTGGCCTCAGTGGGGGGTTCGAAGATGCAGTAGTCGTATTTCTCCGCACGGCCGAGGACATGCTCCTCGCGCCACGGATTCCAGAGATTTTTCATAGTATCAGAGCTGGTAGATTTTTCCGCGAACGGAGTTGTTGTCAATGGTCAGGATTGCGTAACTGCCTGATTGGCCCCAGCGGCTTCCCGCCTGAAAGCTGCCCGGGTTGACCAGCAGCACCGGGCCGTAGTTGTGACAGACCGGCAGATGGGTGTGTCCATAAATTATGCAGTCAACATTCGGGAATGTCTCAAACACCCGGTCCTCAATATTTGTGCGGCTGCCTGCACCATGGGTAAGACCTATTTTCACACCTTCGAGTTCAACGAGGCGTTTTTCGGGCAGTGTTTTCCGCGCTTCACAATTGCACATATTTCCGCTTACGGCATAGATTTTTTTATTGGCAAAGGGCTCAAGGACAGAGAGGTTGGTGAGATCTCCAGCGTGGAAGATTACTTCACAGTCGCTGAAGGCCCTTGCGCAGTTGCGCAGATAATTTTCATCCGGCTGGCAGAGATGGGTATCAGAGAGAACACCTGCTTTAATCATGGTCAACCTGTGACGGGGAAAGGGTGTGTAATACGGAGAAAAGAGCACAAAACTGGAATTCACCGCTCAAAACAATCAGAGTATACAGTATAACAGTAGTGGTGAAAAAAGGGAGTGGCAGGGGATAAAAAAGGAGAGACGAGAGTTGGCTCTCCCCTCCCGGGCGGAAAGGGCAGAAGCTGCTCCATTACCAGGAAAGGGGAAAGTTCTGCCGGATAGATGCAGGGAGAGTTGTGAGAAGTCTCTTCCCCCTGAATTACAAGTGCCCCCTCAGAAATTGCAAAATGCAAATGCACAGGTGAAAAATCCCATTGATTTGTGGCGTAGATTTGCAAAGAGGCAGCAGACTCGACCTCTTGAATGGAGATAGAGTTGCAGGCCGAAGGGGGTTTCCTGTATAATATTCCCCTCTATATGTCCAAAAAGGGCAAATGACAGGGAAGACCCTGATTTAACGATATTTTACAGGCTGGAGGAAATATGTACAGTGCTTCTGATTTACGCAAGGGATTGAAGGTGCAGATTGATGGTGCCCCTTACATTGTTATTGATTTTGAATTTTCCAAACCAGGTAAGGGCCAGGCGCTCTACCGGTGCAAGATGCGTAATATGATCACCGGCAATCAGCTGGTGCAGACCTATCGTTCCAATGATAAATTTGATGAAGCGGGTCTTGAAGAGTCAACGATGCAGTATCTCTATAATCAGGGCGATGAGTTTCATTTTATGAACACTGAAACCTTCGATCAAATAATGCTTACCTCTGAGCAGATCGGTGATAATGTTCACTTCCTTCTTGATAACATGGAAGTAGAGATGCTTTTTTTCAGCGGTCAGGCTATTGATATCTCGCTGCCCACCTTTGTCGATCTTACGGTTACGCAGGCGGATCCCTGGGTCAAGGGCGATACTTCAGGAACTGACACCAAACCGGTGACTGTGGAGACCGGGTACGAATTGCAGGTTCCGCCTTTTGTCGGAGAGGGCGATAAGATCCAGATTGATACCCGTACCGGGGCGTATGTCACCCGGGTTAAAGAGTGATGTTTTCCCATGATTAATCTGCAGAGGCTGCACACCCGTGCAGCCTTTTTTCGTGCCCTGCGTTCCTTTTTCAACCAGCACGATTTCCTTGAAGTAGATACTCCGGTACGTCAGCCGGTGCTCATCCCCGAAACCAATATTCAGTCCCCTGCCTCTGAGGACTGGCTTCTCCAGGCGTCGCCTGAACTCTGTATGAAGCGTTTGCTCGCCCTGGGTGCAGGACGGATTTTTCAGATCTGTCCCTGTTTCCGAAAGGATGAGCGTGGCCGACTGCACAGTGAGGAATTCCTCATGCTCGAATGGTATCGGCGTGAGGCCGACTACCATCAACTGATGCGTGACTGCGAGGAGCTGATCCGCACAGTCTCCAGGGACCTCCCTGAGACGGACTGTTTTACAGGGATAGATCTTTCCGGTCAGTGGCCGCAACTTACCGTGGCGGAGGCTTTTGTCCGCTTCTCCCCGGTACCGCTTGAACGGGCGCTGGAGGATGGTTCTTTTGATGAGGTGCTGGTGGAGCACATCGAGCCGCAGCTTGGTCTGCAGCAGCCGTCTTTTCTTTGTGACTATCCTGCGGAGATGGCCTCACTCGCCCGACGAAGTTCGACTGATCCCCGGGTGGCGGAGCGTTTTGAACTTTATATCCGCGGAGTGGAGATCGCCAACGGTTTCTCTGAACTCGCCGATGCGCAGGAGCAGAGGCAGCGCTTTGTGCAGGAAATTGAACAAATTAAAGCACAATGGGGACGACGGGCAGCAATGCCAGAGCAGTTCCTCACAGCTCTGCCCGCCATGGGTGAGGCTGCAGGTATTGCTCTCGGAGTAGATCGTCTGTTGATGCTGGCTCTTAATAAAACTGCACTTGCAGACGTCCAGACTTTTTCCGCAGAGGATTTGTGATTCAAAACGAAAAGGACGGAAAAAAGGAGACAGGAGAAAGGGAAAAGCAAAAAGCGGTAAGACCGTTTTTTTACCGCGAAGAACACGAAGAAACGCGAAGGAAAGCAAAAAGCATTTGAGAATAAAGAGTTTGTAATTTAAAGCGGGAAGAATGGAAGAAGGGAGACAGGGAAAAGCAAAAGACGGAACAGCGAAAAACTTTTTGCCAACGAATAAAAGCTCTAAACATGCGAATAAAGGCAAAAACTTTTGAAAAAAGATTTTTAAAATTAAACAGGGAATTGCTGTTGTTCTATCTTTACTCTTCGCGTCCTTCGCGGTAAAAATTGCTTTTCCGCTTTTTGCCTTTGTTTTTTTTCAGAGCTTTTTGAGAAGTTACAAAATATGCGAGGAAACCATGCACGACAAAGAACATGACAATGGAGCAAGGGCTGAAATTGATGCGATAATTCGGGCAGGCGTGGTGATGCGCCTCGCTCTTGTGGATGGTGACAGACCCTGGATTGTTCCCCTCTGTTTTGGTTATGACGGGGACAAACTCTATTTTCACAGTTCCAGCCGGAAGGGGCGGAAACAGAAACTTCTGGAAAAAAACGGTCGGGTCTGTTTTGAATTTGAAGACGGCGTGCAGGTGAAAGCGGCGGAGAAGCCCTGTAACTGGTCATTTTCCTTTCGCACGGTGATTGGTGAAGGGATAGCACGGGAAGTAACAGACGACGAGGAAAAACGCGCCGCTCTGGCCTGTATCATCAGTCAATATACGGAGGAAAATGGGCTTCTGCCTCTCTTGCACTCAAGGGTGTACAGGTGTGGGAGATAGAGATTGAGGAGATCAGCAGCAGGAACAACCAGGAGTAGAGCGCCACAAAATTACTTATAAAAAAACCTCAATGCAGTTTTGCGGAGAGCAAAACTGCATTGAGGGAAAAGTGTATGACAGTCCGCAGCTTTATGTTGCGGATTTTAACTTCGTAGCAAGTCCTTTCTTTTTCTTCGGTTCTTCAGGTCTCGGTACATATTGCTGCAGCGGACAATTCTTACAGGACTCCTGCGGAACCGAACTGTCCTCGTGTACCTTTTTCGTCAAGGCAAGCACTGCTGCCTTGCTGTCGGGATACATCCACTCTTTGCCAACAACATCCAGCAGACCGGTTCGCTCCATGACTTTCAGCATCTGGAATTTGGCGCCACAGATGGCAAAACCCAGATGTCCACTGCGTACCCGTTCACAGAGCATGCGCAGGGCTTCTTCCCCTGAGGCGTCCATGTCGTTGATGCCGCGGGCATCAAGAAGGATGTAACGCAGATTGGGCAGGTCGGTGCGATAGCGGGTTACCTGCTCATCGAGATAACTGGCGTTGGTAAAAAAGAGCGGGCCGTCGAAGCGGATGACCGAGATGTGCTGGCAGCCCTGGAGACCGTAGTATTCCGAGGAGCCGAGAACATTCTCTGCGTTCATCGAGAGAGTGACCACGGTCGGTCGCATTGCTTTGTAGAAAAAAACCAGTAGTGACAGCACTACACCGAGCTCAATACCCTTGTCGAGGTGAGGCGCGAAATAGAGGGTGACGACGAAAGTAATGATGGAGATTGCTCCGTCATACCACTGTGCTGTCCATGCATGCATGAACCCGCGGATGTTGACCAGTCCAATGACCGCCATCATGATAACTGCCGCAAGTACAGCCTGAGGCAGGTGATAGAGCAGAGGGGTAAAGAAAAGCAGGGTGGCCACCACCACAATTGATGTGACTACTGAGCTGATGCCGGAGACCGCTCCTGCCTGGAAATTAACGGCAGACCTGGAGAAGGACCCGGAGACGGAATAGGAGGAGGTGAATGAGCCGAGAATATTGGCAAGCCCCTGACCTATCAATTCCTGGTTGGGATCAAGCTTCTGTCCAGACTTGGAAGCCATTGCTTTGGCAATCGCCACCGCTTCCATGAAGCCAAGCAGGGAGATAATGACTGCCGTTGGCAACAGTTGAAAAAAGGAGTGGATGGTGAGATGCGGCATGGTGAACTGGGGCAGACCTTTGGGGATAGAGCCTACCACTGCACCGCCGCCCGTAATCAGAATGTTCTCAGTATCCAGTTGATTATTGCCTACTTTGAGGCGCCAGGTTGTTTTATCGGTGGCGATTCCGTCGGGTACCTTGCCCTGCTCATAAAAGATCTGTTTGTCATTCTGAAGAATCTCAGAAAATTTCATTGCACGCAGTTCTGTGCGCAATTTGTGCTCCAGTTCTTTGAGCTGATCAATTCTGTAATTAGCTACATTGACAATGTTGAGCTGACGAAGAATTTCCTCATCCAGTTTAATGTGGTCTTTTTGATGTATTTCATCCACTTTCAGGGTGGCGTCTTTCCGCTGTTCTACCAGCTCCTGGTGCTGGCCGATAACGTGGTTGAAGGCAATGATTTTTTCGACGGCTGCGGGGGACTGGATGTTGGAGAGAGAGATATGTGCATCGTTGTTGAAGCCGATCAGCCAGGAAATAATGGTAGTTGCTGCTACTGCAACCAGTACGTTTGGAATGCGCGGATTAATCTTTTTCAGACCTGCCATTATAATGACGGCACTGACACCGAAAATCAGCGTTGGAATGTGGGTATAGTCAAGGGCCGCCTGGCAAACCCGTACGAGGGTTTCATAATTGTGGTGGGCGGCATCTACATATACACCAAAAAACTTTGAGAGCTGGGAGGTGGCAATGATAATTGCCCCGGCATTGGTGAACCCGTTTACCACCGGATGGGAAAGGAAATTGACCACCAGCCCGAGGCGCAGTATCCCAAGGAGGAGCTGAAATATCCCAACGGTCAGCGCCAGCACGATGGAATAGGCAATGAAACCAGCGGAACCGGCTGTCGCCAGGGGTTCCAGTGAAGCCGCATTCATCAGCGAGACAATAGCCACGGGGCCAG
>JBFHIO010000048.1:0-8537 GCA_041596435.1 Desulforhopalus sp.
ATCAAGCAGGGCCGTAGTTCCGATCGCAAACACCTCCACACAGGAGAGGTAGATCAGTGCCGCGAGGCTGCCGGTGAGCAAAGGAGAAGGAGGAACGAGAATCTCTCCCCCAGACTTCTTCACTGCCAGCATCTCCTGCTTTATCGCCAGCTTCGCCGCCCTGCGCTCTTTGCGCTTCATCTTTACCCGGGGGACTTTTTCACGGCTGCGTAACGACGCGCGCCAGACGAGCCAGAAGAGCAGCACAGCGGTGCCGCCCGTGGCTGCGGCCGAGGGCAGGCGCACAGCAAAATTATTTTCTCCGAGATATTTTTCTGAATATGCGCCAAGCCAGTAACCAAGAGGCGGTTTCTCGAAATAGTCTGCCCCGGCGAGTTTCGGCACGATCCACTGTCCCGAGGTGATCATCTCCCGGGGAATCTCGGCATAACGCATCTCATCGGGACGAAGAAGGTTGCGCTCGCCAAGGGGAAAGATGTAAACAGTACCGAAAAAAATAATCGGCAGGAGAAAATAGAGAAGTTTTCGCATGGTCGCATCCTGCAGGTGAAGGATTTGTCTGGAGTGTTCGCAAAAACTACCCGCCAGAGCCACAATTTTCAAGCAAAGAGTCGTAACAGGGGAGCTCTCCTGCATCTGGGAAAATTTGTTTAAACGCTGATAAGTCTTATTTTTTGTAGCGCTTAAAATAAGCTAAACAGTATTATAGTAGATAGCAGCCTGTTTTTACCTTCATCCTGAAAAAGGAATACATAATCGTCACCGCCTGATATGACTACAATATTGCTCATATATGCCTTCTCCTCCGTCTGTATCGCCCTCTCTTTCTTTTATGGCGATACAACTCTGCGAGGGGCAGCCTTTATTGCCTTTCTTCTTCAGGCTGCCTGTCTCATTTTTGCTCTGAACAGGAGCAGAAAAAAATTCTCCGGGGAAAGACAAAAACTTGAATCGCACAAACGGGAAATTGAGATTCTGGAGGAGAACTTCCGTCGCGAACTGGATACCGATCCGCTCACCAGTCTCTATAAGCGCAACTACCTGCTTGCCAGAGGTGAAGAGGCCCTGGAGAAGAAGCACCCCTTCACAATTTTCTATATTGATCTCAACAAGTTCAAGGTCATCAACGACATTCAGGGCCACAATGTTGGTGATGTTGTCCTCAAGACCACAGGCTCCCGGCTCCGCGAGCTTAACGATGAATCGATCTTCTTCGCCCGCTTCGGCGGGGATGAATTCGCCGCTCTGCTCTACGACACCTCGCCCACTCGCATCTCCGAAGTAAGCATTCTGATCAGCGCCACCATCCGTCAGAAAATTCTGTATAACGGGTTCGACTTCGAGGTTGATGCCAGTATCGGCGTCGCCCGTTACCCGAACGACGGCACCAGCATGGACCAGCTGGTCAAGCTGGCGGATATTGCCATGTACCACGCCAAAAGAAATGACCTTGAGCACTCCTACATCATCTCAAGGGAATTCACCGAGACCTTCCGCCACAGGAATCTCATTGAAACGCTGCTTCGCAAAATGAATTATGAAACGGATCTCTCCCTCGACTTCCAGCCTCAGTTCAACATCATGACCCGTGAACTGATCGGCATGGAGGCGCTGGTCCGCTGGCCTGCGAGCACAGCAGGCGAGGTGCCGCCGGCAGAATTTATCCCCATTGCCGAGGAGATCGGAGTGATCAAGGATATAACCAGGTGGGTGTTTATCCACGGGATCAAGCAGATTAAAAAGTGGAATGACAAATACGGCAATGATCTGGTAATGCACCTCAACGTCTCTCAGAACTGTATCCACCATAAGATCTTCTTCGGCAACCTGACCTGGATGATCGAAGCCTTTGGTATCAAGCCCTCGTGGCTGGGTATTGAGTTGACCGAATACAGTGCCATGCATTCTCCGGAATATATGAACTCCCTGCTGCACTCTATCAGCGATCTCGGCGTAAAGATAACTATCGACGACTTCGGCACCGGCAATTCCTCACTCACCTGTATCAAGCGTTTCGGGCTGGACTATATTAAGATCGACAAAAGCCTGATTGATGAAATTGAGACTGACCGTAACAACTTCATAATCATAAAGGCCATAATCCAGATGGCTCACTGCATGAGCTTAAAGGCTGTCGCCGAGGGCGTAGAGACCAGAGGACAGCTCAACCGCCTCAAACAGCTCGGCTGTGACGCCGTTCAGGGCTTTATCTTCGGCCGTCCCGTCAATGAGAAAGAATTCGAGAGACTCTACTTTTCAGACCAGAAGGGAAGGCTTGCCTCCGTTACACCCCCTTGCAGAGAAAGATCTGCCAGATGACGTCAACGACCTGTGTTCCAGGTAATGACAACCGTAGAATCCACCCGTATCGGCCCGTACTCCTTTTCTTCATTTTCAGGGCAGGAGCAGATAATCCACAGAGGTGTTTGAAAAGCTCTGCCTGACGGAGAATCAGGTGGCTGCCACCTGGTGAGTCTCCGGTTTTCCCTGCAGCGAGAGCACACCCTCGCGTCCGGCCACCGAGCTCTCCTCAAGTCGGCAGACAGGCAGCACCCTCCCCTTCAGCAGTTCCCCCGGCGGACAGAAGAAGATACCCCGCTTCGCCGCCATTTCCAGAAACTCCGCAAACATCTCAGCGCAGGAGATTCCCTCTGCCTCCGCATGGATGGTCAAAACGTTGAATGCATCCGCTTTTATCAAGCCGAGAAGGGTCTCATTGTAGTTCGAACGGCTGCAAATCCGCCCCACCATCTCGTCGTAGGTGGGCAGCGTATCTGGTATCTGGGGAATTTTGGAAACACTGCCGTCCGACAGCAGAGGATAAAAAAGGGAGTTCCCGCGACAGTCGGATCGATAGCGAAAAGGCAAAGGTTCCAGCGCCTGCAGAGCCGCTGCGCTGACCCGCCAGGCAGGGGCAGCAAAACACTCCGGAGCCCGGCCGATGATACGCGTCAGTTCAGCAACACCGCGTTCAACAAGAGATATCACCTCAGCCTCATCCATCTTCGCGATACGATGCTGCCAGCCCTGGTGGTCCCACGCATGGAGCCCGATCTCATGCCCCGCCAGCGCCGCCCCACGGATGGCCTCCTCAGAACGCGGCCCGATCAGCGGGCCCGGCCAGAATGTCCCCTTAAAGAGAATGTCCAGCCCATAGAGTCCCGGGGCACCGCTGCGCAGCATCTTGAGCAGAAAGGCCGGTCGCAGCAACCGCCAGAGATGGCGACCCATGTTGTCCGGTCCCACCGAAAAAAAGAACCCGGCGCGAATCTTCCGTTCACCAAGGAGGGAGACGAGACGTGGTACGCCCCGTCGTGTTCCCCGCAAGGTATCAACATCAATCCGCAGACCAACCAGAGTCACTTTCTCCTCCGCAGAGTGGCCAGAGCACCATCAAGAAAATAGTCGAGAGTCTCCTCCACACTCTGTTCAAAAGAAACCTTCGGCTCCCAGCCCAACAGTTTATGCGCGTTGCGAATAGAGGGGCGACGGTGCTGCACATCTTGATAGCCCTTTCCATAGAATGCAAGCGCCTCAATATTCTGCAGTCCCGCATCGGGGGGAAACTCACTGCGGTGGGGATGCTCGGCAAATTTGCTGCGCAGGATCTCAGCAAGTTCGGCCATGCTGAACTCATTGTCAGGATTGCCTATATTGAAGATCTCACCGTTGCAGCGTTCGCCCTCGTTTTCAATAATACGGAAGAGACACTCGACACCATCCTTCACATCGGTGAAGCAGCGCTTCTGCGCCCCGCCATCCACCAGGCGAATGGGTGTTCCTTCCACAAGGTTGAGGATAAACTGAGTGATTACCCTCGAACTGCCGATGCGCGCCGACTCCAGCGAGTCCAGCCGCGGTCCCACCCAGTTAAAGGGGCGAAAAAGGGTAAACCGTAATCCCCGTGTAGCGCCGTAGGCCCAGATCACCCGATCAAGCATCTGCTTAGAGCAGGAGTAGATCCAGCGCTGCTTGTGGATGGGGCCAAGGACAAAGTTTGATTTCCGTTCATCAAACTCATCATCATCACACATGCCGTACACCTCCGAAGTGGAGGGAAAGAGCAGCCGCTTGCCGTATTTGGCGCAGTAGCGGACAATGCGGAGATTCTCCTCAAAGTCCAGTTCAAAAACCTTCAGCGGATTGCGCACATATTCAATAGGAGTGGCGATGGCGACCAGCGGCAGCACAACATCGCATTTGCGCACGTGATACTCAATCCACTCCCGCTGAATGGAGATATCTCCCTCGGTAAAGTGGAAATCGGGATTGTTGAGCAGCCGGGTGAGGGTATTGTTACGCAAATCCATGCCGTGAACCTCGTAACGGCCGCTGGCCAGCAGACGTTCGCTGAGGTGGTTGCCGATGAAGCCGTTGACACCGAGAATGAGCACCTGGGTTTTGCGCCCTGCCGATCGCCGTTTCGGTGCCCGGCTGAAAATCATGCCGGGGGCGATGTTGAACTCGGCGGCAAGTTGATGCCCAGTGGTATAAAGTCCCCCTTCCCCCTCACCAAAATCCACCTCCAGCGCCCCTTTGCCACAGGCAATGGTCAGCGGGGCATTATTTAACACGGTGCCGGGGACAGCGATCTCCGGATCCTGTCCTGCAACCTCTCGCACCTTCCAGAAAAAGATCTTTCTGTTGCTGAGCCAGGAAAAAGCTCCCGGCCAGGGACGGGTAACCGCGCGAATAAGGTTGTGGACTTCGCCAGCGGAACGAGCCCAGTCGATCTCTCCATCCGCCGGGGTCCGCCCGCCGAAATAACTCGCCTCTTTTTCGTCCTGTGGAGTGGCAGAAACGATGCCGGCTTTAATTTTCGGCAGCAGTTCGGCAAGCAGTTCGCCTGTCGCCACGCCAAGGGCCCGCTGCAGAGTGAGAGCGGTGTCGCTGGCCTCAATGGCTACCCTGCGCTGACCAAGGATCGGTCCGTCGTCCGCTTTCGGCGTCATCTGATGCAGAGTCACACCGGTCTCCGCCTCCCCGTTCACCAGCACCCAGTTTACCGGACAGCGGCCGCGATACTTTGGCAGCAGGGAACCGTGGAGGTTCAGCCCTCCGAGAGGAGCAAGAGCGAGCAGTTCTTCGCTGACGAGGTTGCGGTAATAGAAGGAGAAGATGATCTCCGGCGCCATTTCCCGAATACGCTGCACCCAGAGCGGATGGTTAATATCCTCCGGCGCATACACCGGAATATTGTGGGCAGCGGCAAGCTCGGCCACGGAGTCGAACCAGATGTTCTCTTCGGGGCTGTCTTTATGGGTGAAGACGGCGGCAACATCAAAACCGTGATCAAGAAGGGACTGGAGGCCGATACAGCCTGTCTGGTTGTAGGCAAGGACTACTGCTTTCATAGTGTTTTATAGTTTGAAGATGAAGAGAGCTGTGAAGAACCCTTAAAAAGTAACATGCTCACTGGCATACCCGCTGCCAGAAGGAGAGATTGAGGAAGATGAAAAGTCCTGTACAAAATCATGACATGGCTCTGCATCCATCTCTTCACCCTCAAGGCGAGAATTTCTCTCTGGAATCGTCAGATGGCTGCAAAGTCTTTCCCCCCAGCGTCTTTTCCACAAAATACCTCGGCCGTCCACGCACATCATGATAAACCCTGCCGAGATACTCCCCGAGCAGTCCCATGCCCATGAACTGAAAGCCGATAAAGACAAAAAGTACGGCAAAGAGAGTGAAGACCCCTCCCTCCCCCCACTCCGGCCCGTAGCAGAGTCGGAGAATCCCGAGCAGGGTCCCGAAGCCGATGCCAAGCACGGAGATGACAATGCCAAGCAAGGAGAGCATACGCAGGGGAAAGGTTGACATTGAGGTGAGCAGATCAAACTGCAGGCCGACCAGCTTGAGGACACTGTATTTGGAGTCGCCGTGCTCCCGGCTGTGGTGAGTCACTTCAATCTCACGGGTGGTGGCGGCAAAACTGTTGGCCAGGATGGGAATGAAGGTGGAACGCTCGCTGCACTGCAGGATCGCATCGACGATGGGCCTGCGGTAGGCGCGCAGCATGCAGCCGTAGTCATGCATCATTACCCCGGTGCTCTTCTGCACCATGCGGTTGACGAAGGCGGAGGCAACGCGACGAAAGAGGCTGTCCTGACGATTCCGCCGCACGGTGCCAACCACATCCACCCCGCCAGCCATCTCCGCGAACAGACGGGGAATCTCCTCCGGCGGGTTCTGCAGATCAGCGTCAAGGGTAATAACCACTTTGCCAGTACTTTGCGCCATACCGGCGATGACTGCCGCGTGCTGGCCGTAGTTGCGGTTGAGCAGTACCGCCACGACTTCCGCCTCGGCTGCCGCCGCACTCTCCAGCAATTGCGGGGAGCGATCACGGCTGCCGTCATCCACAAGTATCAGCTCGAAAGGACAACCGATTCCCCGGCAGGCAGCAAGAGTCCGCAGGAGCAGCTCCGGCAGGTTTTCCTCCTCATTAAAAACCGGAATAACAACCGAGAGCGTCACTTCAACACCTCTTTGATGGCGGTAATAACATCGTCCTGGTCTTCCTCTGTCATGTCCGGGAAAAGCGGCAGAGAGAGGATGCGATCGGAGTTCCATTCGGTATTTGGCAATGTCCCGGCAACCCCGGGCATACTCTCGCGGTAGTAACGCTGGGTGTGGGCAGCACGGAAATGCAGTCCGGTGCCAATATTTTGTTCTTTCAGTCGGGCCATGAAGTCGTCACGGCTCATGCCTGCCCGGCCGGTATCAAGGCGAACGATGAAGAGATGCCAGGCATGACGCATGGCATAGCCGAACTTCTCTGGCCGGCGCAGGGGGGAAAGCTCGTCAATACCGGCCAGCAGTTCGTGATAGCGTTCGGCAAGGTGCATGCGGGCGGCATTAAATTCATCGAGCCTCGCAAGTTGCCCGAGGCCGAGGGTGGCACAGATGTCAGTAAGATTATATTTATATCCCGGCTCCAGCACCTCCGCCTGCGGGGAGCGCCCCTGCTGGCGGCGATCCCAGGCATCCACCCCGAGACCATGAAACTTCAGGCGGCGGATGTGCTCGATCAGCTCGGCATTATCGCTGCAGATCATGCCACCTTCACCGGTGGTGATATTTTTGATGGGATGAAAAGAGAAGACGGCGGTGCCACGGGTACCCACCGGTTCACCCCGATACTCAGTGCCGATGGCGTGGGCGGCGTCCTCAGCGAGGGCTATCCCATGCTTTTGGGCAAGGAGATTCAGCGAATTGAGATCAAGGGCGGCTCCGGCAAAGTGAACCGGAATGATGAGACGGGTGGAGGCGGTAATCTCTGGTTCCACGGTCTCCGCGGTGACCATCAGGCTGTCGCGGTCCACATCAGCGAAAACCGGCGTAGCTCCGGCCAGTTTGATGAGGTTGACGGTTGAAACCCAGGTCATCGACGGAGTGATCACCTCATCACCAGGCCCGATGCCCAGCGCCTTCAGCAGCAGGTGCATGCCTCCGGTGGCGGAAGAGAGCGCCACGGCCGCCTCGGCCTTACAGCGGGCGGCAAATTTTTCTTCAAATTCTACGGATTTCTTACCGGTAGTAATCCAGCCGGAGCGCAGCACATCAGCCACGGCGGCTATCTCACATTCAGAGATGGCAGGTCTGGAAAAAGGGAGAAAGGTCGTTCGCATGATATGTGTTCCGTCGGAAAAAAGAAGAGGGATAAAAACCTGCGCCAGTATACCCCGCAAACATGAAAATGTGAACTCTCCCTGGTATTCTGCAGAAATTTACCGACCCGTCTTTTGACTGTTTCCGCTGTGTAACCTTCGCTATGGCTCTGACGTCACTCTGGTCGTTGACAGGACTCTGCCTGTAAAGAGCGGCATCGTTCTCCTGGCATGACCAGACCCCAAAACAATGAAACGGCACCTGCAATCCACCACATCCATTCTCAATAAGGAGTTTCCCTGCCAGCTTAAAATGATTATCCTCTCTGGTCAGAGCATTATTTTTCCCTTTCGGGTTAGAGGTTGATAACAGGTTTCGAACGGTTAATCGATGACCTGCTTTCAGCAAGGCTGAAACAGAATTTACAAGAAAAACATTATACAACCTTTTCAGGATACCATTTGATACTCCCAGACAAAAAAAGGGTCATGCTGGTCTTCAGCATCATTTTGATTACCGGATTTCTGCTCACCAGCCTGGTAAGCTATTTTACCTCACGGGCATCCCTGCGGGCGGAAATCAGACAGAACGAACTCCCCCTCACAAGTGACACCATCTATTCCGAAATCCAGCGGGATCTGCTGCGACCCATTTTCATCGCATCCCTCATGGCCAACGACACTTTTTTGCGTGACTGGGTCCTGCAGGGCGAAAAAGAGACGGAGCCCGTCACCAGGTATCTCAATGAAATAGAGGAAAAATACGGCACTTTCACCAGCTTTTTCGTATCTGACAAAACAAAAATCTATTACCAGGCAGAGGGCATACTCAAGACGGTCAACGAACAGGCAACCCGGGATGTCTGGTATTTCAGGCTGAAGAATCTCGACGCAGATACAAAGTACGAAATAAACATAGATATCGAC
>JBFHIO010000049.1:0-8528 GCA_041596435.1 Desulforhopalus sp.
GGGCCCTGGGATGTGATTGCAACTTTCATAGCATTCCTCTTTATTATTCAACAAAAATTTCATGGCAGGGGCCTAAAAGCCCCTGCCAGTATTGCCAGCACCTTTCCAGCTTACTGACCGCCACCACCACAGACCTGGTTTTCCGTAATCTGCGGCAGTTTGTCCGCAGCCATATCCTCAACCACCGGACGAATGTCACGGCGCTCGCCATCGTAATAGACATCAATACCCACTTCTTTGAAGCCCATCAGCGGACGCATGCCGATACCACCGACCACGAGACGATTTACCCCGGCATTGGCAAGAAGCTGAACAGGAACCATGCAGCCCCCCTGAAGATGCTCTTTGTTCGCCAGCAGGTTCACTTCTTTGATTTTTCCGTCCTCAATATCAATGAGGGTGAAGACATCGCAGTGTCCGAAGTGACCTGCACGTTGGCCGTCAAGTCCACCTTCTCCATCCGAGGGTACCGCCAGTTTGTAACTTGCCATCTTGCTGCTCCTTTTTTTTGTGTTAACAGTGAGGGCCTGCGCCCGTTTATATTTTATACCTGTATTGCAAGCAGGAGACCTGCACAGTGAACGCTTTCAATCGGAAAGTCAATTCTGTGAGATCCTTTTATCCTGCTGCATGAGAAAAATCAGCGCAGATCAGCAATTCCCATGTTATTCAGCGCCTTGCTCGCCATCACTTTTTTCCAGATCTCCCGGACAGCCTTCGCGGCATCACTCTCTGGAGCGAATTCGATGATATTCTCCGCTGCCACCATCGCCTTGACAAAACTTGAATCAAAGGGGATGCGGCCCACCAGCCCGAGCGACTGCTCCACAGCCCAGGCCTCTATTTTTTCAGTCATTTCCACATTGAGATCAAACTTGTTTACTGCCACCAGCCCCGGGACACCGAAATGCTGCCCCAGCTGGGCCACCCGCTGCATGTCGTGCAGACCGGAGACCGTCGGTTCAACGACAATAACCAGGGCCGATGCACCGCCAACAGCAGCGATCACGGGACAGCCAACCCCTGGAGGGCCATCGGTGAGCAGAAGATTACGTCCTTCGGCTTCCGCCAGGTCCCGTCCCTGCTGCCGCACAAGGCTGACCAGTTTGCCTGAGTTTTCCTCCGCAATTCCGAGCCCTGCGTGAATCATCGGTCCGAAACGGGTTTCGGAGTGAAACCATTCTCCGCACTGTTGTGTCGGAAAATCAATCGCCTCCTGCGGGCACATGTCAACACAGACACCGCAACCCTCGCAGCCGATTGGATCCACATGATAATCCTCTGAAATCGCGTCGAACTTGCACACCTCAAGGCAGACACCACAGGCCACGCAATCCTCATTGCGAATTTCAGCAATCCCGCCACCCATGAAGGGATGGGATTCTAACACCTTCGGTTTCAGCAGAAGATGCAGGTTGGCAGCGTCCACATCAGCGTCGCAAAGCACTCCATTTTCCATAAGGGAGGCGAACGCCGCCGCGATGCTGGTCTTACCGGTACCGCCCTTGCCACTGATAACTACGATCTCCCGTATCATGCTTTTGCCTCCACTATCTCGGCTATACGTGTATAAAGCCCTTGAAATTTTTCCCGCCATTCCGGCGAAACATTGACAATTGACTCTCCACGGGAATAAGCCTCGGCAAAACTGCGGTCAAAGGGAATCTGCATGAGGATCTCAAGACCTTCACTCTCTGCATACTCCTGCACTGTGCTGTCACCGAGATCAGCCCGGTTGATTACCAGTCCGGCAGGGATATCAAGCACCTTGACCGCCTCCACCGCAAGCTGCAGGTCATGCAGGCCAAACGGAGTAGGCTCGGTAACGAGCAGGACGAAATCAGCTCCACGCATAGCCGCAATTACCGGGCAGGAAGTACCTGGCGGGGCATCAATAAGAGTAAGAGCAGCCTCTTTTTCGTGGCGACGCACAGCCTTGATCAGCGGCGGGGACATCGCCTCGCCGATACGGATTCGACCACTGTGTATTGCATGTCCGTTCACCATCCCGGACTCAACAACACCGATTTTGCGACTGTCGTCACCAATTGCCCCGAATTCACAAACGAGCTGGCAGCCACCGCAACTGTGACAGAGCGCCGGAAAGACGAGCACTGTGTCACGGACAAAGGTGAGTGCGGAAAAGCGGCAGATATCGACACACTTTCTACACCCGGTACATTTTTCCTGGTCAATCACCGGAACAAAGGTGGTTATCTCGGTTTCTGTCACCTCCCCGGGATCAAGGAAAAGGTGAAGATTAGGCTCTTCAACATCGCAGTCGAGCATGTTGAAATCCTTTACCAGACCGCTGTCCTGCAGACTGAGGGCAAGATTGGCAGCAACGGTTGTCTTCCCCGTGCCACCCTTGCCACTGGCTATACTGATTATCATTGGGTCTCCGCTGAAAGTTAAAAGAGATCTGTAATGGAACGTAAAATTTCTACCAGACGGGCAGCCTCGGCAGCATCAGGCTTCGGTTTTATCTGCATGATAATCCCCAGCCCTTCGGTCTCCTCATGGAACACCTCGGCAGGGTCCCCGCTGACAAGAGCACAGTTGGTAAGGGGTGATTTTCTCGTGAGGGTATGAGCGAATTCCAGACCACTGGCGTCCTCCAGCTCTTCACCAACACAGACGACATCAAAGGTTTCACCCTCAATCAGTTTCAGAGCCTCGACAGTGGACGCACAGGTCTGCAGTTCGGTCTGATCTTCGAAAGCCGCAGCAAAGTCGGCAAAGGTATTGCTCTTCTCGACAAGCAGAATTTTCATGGTGTTCCTCTCATCCATTTTGAATTATTCATAGTTTTTTTCTTACAATATCAATTTCCCTGTATCCCGCGGGCAGGTCGCCTGTGCCCTTTTCCGGCAGCAGCACTGCCGCAGACAACCGGGCATGGCAAAAGAACCGAGGTCCCTTCCTGCCGCAAGGCTTGCCAATACAGGTTCCACTTCACCGGAGAGAAAAGGAATAAGTTCAATTCCCACCGCCTGCAAACGCTGCAGCCCACGCTCGCAGAGGGCACCACAGAGGAGCAGTTCCATTCCCTCCTCCCTGTGCAGCCGTCCCACCGCCGCAAAGGGCGAACCGCTGACGGCATACTCCGTACGGCGGACAATCTGTCCTTCATCCAGCTCCACCAGCAACAGCCGACGGGCACTGTCGAAGACGGGGGATACACGGGTCTCCCAGATGGTGATGGCGAGTTTCATAGCAGCTCCTTGGTGATTTATCTTTATATAGCAAGGAACGTACCAGTCTGAAATCAGTGGCTTTACAGGGGAAGACGAAACACAGGGTCGCAGAAAAGGAACTGCATGCAACAGTATGAGTCGCAGGACGCGACTCATAACAGGAAAAAACAGGGTCAGCGGTTACGGCCATCCTTTTCCGGCAGGACAATGCCATACTTTCTGATTTTGCGGAAAAGCGTGCTCTTGTGCACACCAAGTGCTCTGGCGGCGGCGAGGCGGTTCCAGCCGTTACTCTCCAGGGCCGCGACAATACTCTCCGCCTCGGAATTGTGGACTGCGAAGCGGATACCGGAGGAGGCGGGGGCTGCGCTCTTCTCGCGAAGTTCCGGCGGTAAATGCTCTACATCAATTTCATCCTCACGGCAGAGGACAAAACCACGCTCAATGATATTTTCCAGTTCACGGATATTTCCGGGGTAATCGTGACCCAGCAGTAATGACATCGCCTCCGGCGTGAGCCCTTTGATCTCCCGGTCGAGGCGACTGTTCATGCGGTGGATAAAGCGTTCCACCAGCAGTGGGATATCTTCCCGCCGCTTACGCAAAGGCGGCAGGGTGAAACGGATGATGTTGATACGATAGAAAAGATCGCGGCGAAAGGTCCCGGCGCCCACCATCGCCGACAGATCACGGTTGGTGGCAGCGAGAATTCGCACATCCACCGGCACCTGTTCAACCGCCCCGAGGGGCTGATACGCCCTCTCCTCAAGCACGCGCAGCAGTTTTACCTGAAAGGCCGGGGAAGTCTCTCCAAGCTCATCAAGCAGGATGGTTCCGCCACCGGCAGCCTCAAACAATCCCGGTTTATCTTTTACCGCATCAGTAAAGGCACCGGCACGGTAACCGAATAATTCCGATTCCAGCAGATTATCCGGGAGGGCTCCGCAGTTTATTGCCACAAAGGGCTTCTCTGCACGTCTGGAAAGTTGATGCAGACTGCGGGCCAGAACCTCCTTGCCGACCCCGGTCTCCCCCTCTATAAGTACCGTACTCTCACTTTCTGCCACCTGAGGCAAGATGGCAAAGATTCGCTCCATCGCCGGGCTGTGACTGACCATTTCTCCCATCCTGCCCACATCTCGCAGCTCACGGCGCAGTTCTTCAACAAGAGAGTGGTCGCGGAAGGTCTCCACACCGCCGATCACTCTGCCTCTGCTGTCCCGCAGTACCGCCGTACTTACACCGATGGGCACCCGCTGCTGTCGGTTGTTAATAATCCAGGCCGAGCTGGAAACAATGGAGCGGCCATTCTCCATCGTCCGTCTGAGGGCGCAGTCCCCCTCGCACATCGTAGAGCGGAAAACCTCCCAGCAGCAACGACCGAGAGCCTCGTCACGGGGTGTCCCGGTGATCTCCTCGGCGGCGCGATTGAAGCTGGTAATATGCCACTCGTGATCCACAGTAAACACTCCTTCCGATATTGACTCAAGGATCAGATCAGTAGCAAGTTCCTTCTCACTTCGAGGACCATCCGAATCTATTTTATTACCGTCGCTCAAGGGGACCCATAACCGTAAGAGGAAAGATTTTTCAACGATGACTCTCAGCTGTCAGCGGTGAGATGAATACAATATGTACCATAAGCTCACTTAAGGAAAAAGATACCAGCTGAAAGCTCTTGACAAAACAGGTGTTTTTTTAGCAGGAAACCTTCACAGCAGCACAACACAGTCTGCCATAAATCACGACGAAACGCTGCAGATGAGGGAACAAATATTCATACGGGTGTTCTATAAGTGGAGAATTTACAGCCTGCGAGAAGATATCTGAAGCTGAGAGAACAGAGGAAACGATAAGGGCCGTCTTCGCAGGTTATGGCTGAAAAATTTACATATTTACAGTTTTACCGAATGTAAGGTGGAAGGCGTTTTTTTTGTGAATAGACAGAACGTAAGAGAAGATCTTAAATGAACAGCCCTCACGAGAAATATTTAACGGCAACAGGGGCAAACGTATTACTTGAATTCAAACTGTTCTCATCCCGCATCCGGGTGAGAATAATGTCAATATGGTGTCGAGTATCAACGGATATATTATTGTCACCTTTCTCCGGCCGAGACACCCGACCTCTCGAGACAACAATAATTTCGATCCTCATTCATTGAGGGACAGCATGACTGTAAATAAAAAATAATTTTCTTTCCTTTTTTTTCTCTAATCATGGAACAAACCATTACAAAATCCAGCTTTATCGGAGTAACAGTATGGGATCTTTTCCCGCAGGACAAGAGCAGTCCTGCAAACAAAATTCGTAATCTCAGCGACTTCAAACAGGAAACGGGTGAATATGGGACATTTTGTCTCCACAATTCACCCGTTTTGCTCTCTATCTCAAGAAAGATTTACTTCCCTTCTTTTATGCAAAAAGAAAGAAATTCTTACTTGATGAGAAAGTCCTCCATGGATTTTCCCATGTCAAGCTGCTCTTTGAAAACATTGGGTTTCCGTCCCTGACCAGTCCAGGTAATACGCTCACCAGAGCCGGTATAGATTTCATATTTGGGCGGACGCGGGGCACGTTTTCCCCTGCGCCCTTTTCCCGATGCTCCAGTGGAGATCTCATCAACGGAAATCTCAGAGCGAGCCATTATCTCTTTTATCGCTTCAATATCAGCGAGTTTTTCCTCATTTTCTCTCTTTTTTTCCTCTATTTCCTTATATCGATCCGCAATAATGAGATCGAGTTTCTCTTTAATTTCCTCAAGCTGTTCAATATCGAGAGATTTGACAGCACTTTTCAGTCGACGGGCGTGGGTAATGATTTTTACAAATTCTTGCATTGAGTTCTCCTCATTCTGAATGTTAAACTGTTCAAGCCAGGCAAATTATATTCCTTTGCGACTCTGACCATAATATAAACAGATCAGAAAATTTCAAGATTATTTTTACAATACCAATTTTTTGTACTTTCAAAACCTGTACAAAAGAGAGGTTTTGCTGAATTCAAATAATAAGTACAAGACTTTTCCCGGAGTTAAAGACAATAAAAAAAGAGATCGCTCTCTATTCCATTTTCACCTCGTTAGCAGATCACGTATCGCGATGTCCAAAAGAGATACAAGGGATGCCGTTTTAATCCTGGGGGTAATGATAAACGTTACTCCTCCGCACATGCCAACGGCTCCTTACGCCGCGCAATTGTGTTGAATAGCAATGTTATTACCAAAGCGACACCCTCTTTATTTCCTGTTCACCTTCAACCATAAAACGTGAAAAAAATTGATGTATTCCATCAAAGCCACGAGGGCTGGATTCAAATACTAAGTGCCGCCTCTCCTCGAATCGTGTTCATTAACACCCTCCTGCCCTCTATCCCCTTTTCTATAAAAGAAGAAATATCCAACTCTTTTGCCAGTAATCTGCGAGGACACCCTTTACCATTTTATCTGCCCCCGTGGCTTCAAATATTTTTTATGGGTACAAATTTTTCACCCTTATAGAAAAAAATCGTGGGTGCATCGCCCCCTTTATGGACAGCATTCCATCAGAATTTTCAGGAGATCCGAGGTGAAGATTACGCCTTCTCACTGTTTCCTGTTTAAAAGCACCTGCTCCATCACAATTTCACAGCTGCTATCTTTTTTTAAGGGTTCCTTAAATAATCTTGTATTTCGTTCATATGCAAGACGCAGGAAGAACTTTTTCCGCAGGCATATAATTGATATCTCGACGTCTCGTTCCTCGCTTTGTCGGAGGATAATTTTTTGACTGAAGCAAAGAAAATGGGCAAGAGACTGCTTATTCAAGGTTTCCTTGGATGAACTGACGAAACGTGTTGCCGACACCTGGCAGCAGCCCTTCGTGTGCCTCTGGAGACTGAACCTCCTGTAAATGCACTCTCTTTTCACATTGCTGTTGTCGCACGCATTGTACTCATCCCGGCTTTACAGCTCGAAAAAACTGTTTTTTATGTTTTGACTGAAATCTTAATAAAAAAAGACCTCCAGAAGAAACAACACATTTGAAATGCAGATTTCATTACGCCTGCAAATAAACGACATCTTTATTCCTCGGAAGTCACAGTGTCGAAGAAACACAGAGCTCTACAATCCAGAGAGAGGGGGAATCCAATGTATTCCTGTTTATATTTTTGCCACAGGAAAACTCGAGGGGAAAAGAACCCGTCTGGAGAAAAGGTTGCCCCGAGCCCTCTCTTGCATATAGTATAGGAGCAGGGAAACCTTCGTACTGCATTTCGTTCTAAACTGCACGGGGGCATCGTCGATCTTAATCCATCCACATAATATCCCCGCAGCGAGGTCAGCAAATTTCCCCAGTGAAAAACACCGCTAAAAATATAAAGACAACAGCCCAAAGGATATCTTTCTCAAGTCTGCGCCGTATCCTTGGCCCCATCTTCAAGCGCTACCGCTTCCGCCTCGCCCTTGGTTTTGCAGCACTGCTTCTCGTGGACATGATGCAGCTCTTCATCCCGAAAATAATGCAGCATGCCATTAACGGTATCAGTACTGGTACCATTACCGAGAGGGGGCTGCTCCTCACCGGCACACTGATCATCGCCCTCGCCGTCGGCATTGTTCTGCTCCGCTTTATCTGGCGGATATTAATAGTCGGTTTTTCACGTCTGCTGGAACGCCGTCTGCGTGATGATATCTTCAGCCATCTGCTGGAAATGGACACGGCCTTCTTCTCGCGCTATTCCACCGGTGATCTGATGGCCCACTCAAGCAATGACCTCAGCGCCGTCCAAATGGCCTGTGGCATGGGGCTTGTGGCTGCGGTGGACTCCATCGTCATGTCGCTCGCTGCAATGGGTTTCATGGCCACCATTGATGTGAAACTTACCTGCATCGCCCTGCTGCCCCTGCCCCTGCTGGCCATCTCCACCCGTTATCTCTCCGCCCGTCTGCACCTTTATTTTTCCCGGGTACAGGAAAAATTTGCAGGACTGACGGAATTTTCCCGTTCAACTTTACTTTCCATAGGCCTGATCAAAGCATGGACAATGGAAGAGTTTCAGACCCGCTATTTTAACCGCCTCGGGAAAAGCTATATGGCCAGCAACATGGATGTCGCCCGTATCCAGGGGGTAATTAATCCACTCTCCGCCCTCACCGGCAGTGCCGGCATACTGCTGGTGCTCTATGTCGGTGGTCGCCTTGTTATCTCCGGCAGCGTAACCATCGGCGGCTTCATCGCTTTTGTCGCCTATCTTTACATGCTCATCTGGCCGATGATCGCCATCGGCTGGGTAACCAACCTGATGCAGCGTGGCCTCACGTCGCTGGGACGGGTAGAGAAAATTCTACA
>JBFHIO010000050.1:0-8518 GCA_041596435.1 Desulforhopalus sp.
CAGGAAGCTCCGCGCAGGCAGAGCGTGGACCCGGAGACACTGAAGACCGTCTTCCATGAGGGTACAGTGCGAACATATTGTTCATAATCAACCGCACTCGGCGGCAACAGTACGTCGCTAAAGGTTATGCAGAGGCGGGGAGTGCTGCCCTTCACGTCTGCCTCGGCAGAGGTTATCTCCACCCGTTCCGAACGTTTCTTCAGCGCAAGGGCCGTCCTCCTCAAATCACTCAATCTCTTCTGCAGGTCATTGCTCTCTGGACACGCCTGCGCCGCAGCCAGCCCCTGATCCAGAGAGGTGAGAAGAGCCGGAATCCACTTCTCATCCTGCAGGGCCCGGGAACCAAGGGCTGTGCCCATCAGCACAAGGTTTTCTGTCTGCTGCCGACAGGTAACGCTGTTCATGTCGGAGAGGGAGGCAAGCATGGCATACTCTGAAGCCTCCTTGTGAGAAGCACCTTCCTCAGCGAGACGGGCAAGGACACTCCAGCAGTGAAATCCGGGCTTTGCAAGTCCTGCAGCCACCCTGCGGTAGAGACGATTCGCGAAGCTGTAGTTCTTCTCATCCATGAAAAGATCAGCGGTGGAGAGAAGTTTCGCCGCTGTTTCGACACTGAGTCCCTGGGCAGACTGGAAGATCTTTTCTCCCCGCTGGATCGCATCAGCCTGCAGCTGCTGACTATCAGAGGCACCTGCAAAAGAGGTGCTGAGGAGAAGCAGAAGAGAAGTGAGGAATAATCGGAAGAGTGCTGGTTTCATGATTTTCTCATCTTGGAAGGAGGTCGGAAAAACAGTGTACAGCGATACATTCAACGTTTAAAAGATTCACTCTTACAGTATTACAAATTGCATATATTTCGCACAAAAAAAGGCCCCGAACAAATGTCCGGGGCCTGTATATATACTTTCTTAAAATCTTATAATAAAATCATCCGGCAAGACGAACCCAGGAAGCCTGAGGGCCCTTATCGCCGCGGGATTCGCCGAAGAGAACACTGTCGCCTTCGTGAAGGGTATCCATTTCAACATTTTTCAATGCATTTTCATGGAAGTAAATCTCCCGCTCATCCGGAGTAACAATGAAGCCGTAAGACTCAAGAGGAGAGAGCTTTTTAATCAGCCCGATACTGTCACCAGCTACTTCTGCAGGCTGCTGCTTTTTCACAGTACGTTTCTTACGTTGCATCTCTTTGAGATTGAGGGCAAGAACATCAAACGATTCCGTCAAGGCCGCGCGAACATTCTCGGCCCCCCGAGTTACAACCACGGTATCTCCAGGAACGCCGGCCACAAGTTTCACCTTGAAGTCATTTTCAACATGACCAGTGGCCTCAATGGTAACACGGAGGTGAAGAACGTTGGGATAGTGACGAAGAAGTTTCTCTTTCTCATTTTCAATTCTGTCCTGCCAGCCCTGGCGCATCTCAACATTACGAGCTTCAACTTTTAGTTCCATAATTCCTCCATCTCTAAATTCGGCGGTGATACCGCCTTTCCTGCACCGAATAGCGCATTCTTCAGCGGAGATTAGAAACAGCGGGAACCGTTTTGCCATCTCCATCTTCCGCTCATACTTATTATTATAGGAGATAGTCAGGCAGAGGCAAGTCCGATTCGTATTTTGTGGTACGAAACAACCAGAATAGTCTGTTTTTATTAGCTTTTTAGGGTAAAGCTCGCTTTTCCTGCAGAGTCGCGATATAATTCATTGTTTTTTATTTTTCACCCCTCTTTTTGCATCCTTTTACCCCCCCGACACTATGACAAAATCCAGAGGAGTCATCCTGCTCAATATGGGTGGCCCGAACAGTCTGAAAGCCGTTCGCCCCTTTCTCTACAACCTCTTTTCCGACCGGGAGATCATCCCTCTCGGGCCTCCCTTTCTGCAAAAATTCATCGCCTGGATGATTGCCCGCAAGCGGGCACCTATTTCCCGGGAGACGTATCGCAAAATTGGAGGAGCCTCTCCCCTGGAAAAGATCACGCGTGCTCAGGCAAAGGCTCTGGAGGAAAATCTCTGCCAGGAGGGGGAAGACTGGCATGTCAGCATTGCCATGCGCTACTGGCCACCTTATGCCGATGAAGCATTGGACGAAATGCTGGCAGGCAGGGTGGAGGAGATTACCGCCGTCAGCCTCTATCCACACTATACAAAAGCAACGACCGGTTCTTCACTCAACCATCTGCAGGCAGCGATGAAGCGACGGGGAATTAAAATCCCGCTGCGGATGGTGGAGAGCTGGCCGGAAGAGCCCGATTATATTCACACGCTTGCGGCAGGAATCCAAAAGACACTGGTTGAAATGCAGGAGAAGACCAGCGAAGAAATCGCTGTGGTCTACAGTGCCCACAGCCTGCCTGTTTCCTTCATTGAAGAGGGCGACCCCTATGTGGATCATCTGAAGCAGACCATTGCGGCGGTGGAGAAACAGACGGAAGTCACCGGAACGCTCTGCTTTCAATCACGCAGCGGCCCGGTGGAGTGGCTGGCCCCCTCAACCCCCGATACTGTCACCCGTCTGGCATCAGAGGGTTGCAAAGCGATGATAATGGTGCCGATCAGCTTCGTCTCAGACCATGTGGAGACACTCTACGAAATTGACATGCTCTACCGCAATCAGGCAGAGGAGCTCGGTGTGATCTTTGCGTCCACCCCGTCACTCAACACTGACCCGCGTTTTATTAATGCCCTGGCGTCACTGGTAAAAAATCCGCGGCTGTAATCTGCCCGGCGGACTCCGGACTCAGTTATTGCGGCCCATCATCGGGTGAAAACGGCGCATGCGCACGTTCATCAGAATGGCCAGACCCATCATGGTGGTAATCAGAGAAGAACCGCCGTAAGAAACCATCGGCAGAGGAATCCCCACCACTGGCAGAAAGCCCATAATCATGAAGAGATTGATCACCGCCTGCCAGAAAATCAGCGTCACCACGCCAAATGCAAGCAAAGTACCAAAGCGGTCCTTCGACGTCATTCCTACATAGAGTCCCCAGAACAACATCCCAAAATAAATCAGCAGAAAGATGAGACAGCCGATAAAGCCCCACTCTTCCGCCCATACGGAGTAGGCAAAGTCGGTATGGCGCTCGGGCAGGAAGTGAAGATGCCCCTGTGTCCCCTTGAGATAGCCGCTGCCAGTCAGGCCACCGCTGCCCACCGCAATCTTGGACTGCAGTATCTGGTACCCCTGATTGGCAAGGTCGTGTTCGGGATTGAGAAAAGTCTCCACCCGTTTCTTCTGATAGGGCTTGAGCAGATGAAACCAGGCGAAGACTCCCGCGCCAGAACCGAGGCTGATAAGAATGAAGTAGGCCGACCAGCGCAGCTTCACAAACATGGTCATGGACGCGAAGATAATAATCAACATCAGAGAGGTTCCGAGGTCGGGCTGGATGAGAATGAGAATGAAGGGAACCGCCATCAGCCCCAGCGGTGGCAGGATATCGAAAAAAGAATACCCCCCGCTCACCTCTTTTCGCGCGTAGTAGCTCGCGAGAGTAATCACCAGCATCAGCTTGGCCGGCTCTGAGGGCTGAAAATTGAAGAGTCCAAGGCTGATCCAGCGCTGCGCCCCCCCGGCAGTGGCACCGATAGCATCGGCGAGCAGCAGGGACGCAATAATAAAGAAGTAGAATGGGTAGTTAAGAACGTGCAGCAGTTTGTAGTCAAAACTGATGATGACAAAAAAGAGGACAAAACAACCGGCCATGATAATGCTCTGTTTCATCCACGGAGCAAAACCGTAGCCGGGGGAGGGCATAGAAGCACTGTAAAGGTTGAATAACGCCATGCCGCAGATCAGCACGATGAGCAGCATCAGGATTACGTCAAAATGTTCCAGCAGTCTTCTGTCTATTCGGTACATGATGCCTCTTATTCTTGATCGGAGAGCGTGCCTTCTTTCAGGCGTTTGGCAAAATAATGTTTGAGTACAGCCCGGGCTACCGGCCCGGCCCCGGAACCCCCGTGGAGGCCATGCTCCACCAGCACGGTAACCGAAATTTCCGGGTTCTCGGCGGGCGCATAACAGGTAAACCAGCCGTGGTCTCGATATTTGTAGGGAATCTCGTCATCCCTCAAACCGCGGTACTGCGCAACTTTTACCACCTGAGCAGTTCCCGTTTTTGCGGCAAATCGCATACCGTTGATATGCAGCCGACGGGCGGTTCCCCGCTTGCCCTCAATAACCTCCTCCATCCCCAGACGAATCAGCTGGAAAAAGTGATCAAAGCCCTTAAGTTCAGACTTCAGTTCCGGCGTAAACTGCTCAACCACCTTCCCCTCAGGGTCGATAACCTTCTCCACCAGCTGCGGTCGATAAAGCTTGCCCCCGTTGGCAATGGTGGCAGTCATGCTGGCGATCTGCAAGGGCGTCATCAGGTTGAACCCCTGACCAATAGCCACGGAGAGAGTTTCACCCTCCTGCCATTTTCGTTTTTTCACTTTTTGTTTCCACGCTTTGGTCGGCACAAGGCCTGACTTCTCATACTCCATCTCAATGCCGGTCTGCTGGCCAAGGCCCAGCTTTCTGGCATATTTAGCGAGACCATCCACCCCAACCCACTGTCCTACCTGATAGAAAAAAACATCGCAGGACTGTCCCAATGCCTGGCGCAGATTAACCATCCCGTGGCCGCTGTGTTTCCAGCAGCGGTAGGTGCGATTCCCAAACCGATAATACCCAGGGCAAAAGAGCGAGGTATTTTCATTAATGACCCCCCGGGCAAGGCCTGCGAGTGCAGTAACCATTTTGTAAACAGAACCCGGGGGATAGGTGCCCTGAACAACCTTGTTCATCAGCGGTTTATGCTCATTCTCCATGAGCGCCTTCCAATTCTTCTGGGAAATCCCGCCCACGAAGTCTGCAATGTGGATGGTGGGGGTGGAAACCGCAGCCAGCACACGGCCGGTGTTAACTTCGAGTACCACCACGGCACCAGATTTTTCCCCGGCAAGCATATAATTTTCGGCAATCTGCTGCAGATCGACATCAAGGGTCAGTTGCAGATCCCGTCCCGGCATCGGCTCAATTCCGTCAAACATCTGCTGTTCGAAACCGCGGGCGTTGACCTCCGTGTAACGCTTGCCCTTCTCGCCGCGCAGATCTGACTCGCGCAACCGTTCAAGCCCTCTCTTACCGATCAGATCGCCACCGCTGTAGATAGAGCGATCCGCGTCCTCCAGCTGTTTTTTGGAGATAGAACCGAGATAGCCGATGACATTGGCAGCAAGGTCACCGTAGGGATAGACACGCACCGGCTGCACCTCAATACGCACGCCGGAGAACTCACGATTGTTGTATTCCAGATAGGCAAGCGTCTGCCAGTCGATATCCTCTTTCAAAGTGACCGGCAGATAGAGGGGCGTACCACTCGCCTCCCGCACCCGACCCCACAATTCCTCTTCACTCATCCCGAGAACAGGCCCGAGTTTTTTCAGGGTACCGTCAATATCCCGTGAGTCTTCCCGAACGAGGGCAACATTGAAAGATGGGCGGTTGGTGACAATCTCCCGCCCTTTACGGTCGAGAATATGCCCGCGCGGAGGAGCCACTGTGCTGATACGGATACGGTTGTTGTAGGCGCGCCGTTTATACTCATCCCCTTTCGTGACCTGCAGAAAGTAGAAACGCAGAAGAATGACCACCAGAAAAAAAACTATAATTACCCCAACCCCGATAAGACGCTTCTGCAGGATATTGAGAGAGGCGTCATCACGCTCTTCGAACTGGCCCCGCTTTACTACGGGAAGTTTAAGTGAAAATTTCATGGAGAGTAAGAGAAAGAGTTATACGGAGGGGAATGAGCAGGCAGAGCAGAGAAAAGAGAACTCTACATTCGGCGCATCGGTCGGCGTGGACGCCGGGTGGAACGTGACGCCCGTGCTCTCATGCTGCGTTCCTGCACATAAACATAAATATTATTATAGAGAGCGAAGAGCGGTATTGCAATAATCATCAGCAGGACAGCCTCCTCAAGGGTCTGGGTGAGTTCCCAGTCGGGAATCATCAGCCATCCGGTAAACATGTCAAGCAGATGGAAGATAAAACGTGCCACCAGCCAGGCAACCCCGAGCAAAGGAATCTGATAGGTGGCCTCTTTTACATGGTTGCCAGAGGAAACAAGCTTGAGAACTGTGAAAACAAGCAGGCAGATCAGTGGATAGAAGCCGAGGCTCACTCCCGTCTCCACGTCCATCATCCAGCTCAGGGTGAACACCAGAGAGAGGCCAGGAACCCAGGCAAAACGATAGGAGATGAAAACCAGCAGTATAAAGAGAAAATCAGGTCGGCCAAACCATGTGGGTAAATCCTGCAGGACCGCCGTCTGAAAGACGATATTGATGATACCGAGAAGGGCAAAAACAATAATATTCCACATGCCTCTGCCTATTTCATGGGGGCGCGATTCATCTCATCGATGATTTTCTTGCGGTTCGTGCGATCGATGAAAACATATTCGAGTTTTTGAAAATCCACCTCGGGGGTCACCTCAATCTCCTGGAACATGCCACGTTCCCGGTTATGAATCTTGGAAACTGTTCCTACAACCATCCCGGTGGGAAAAAGCCCGCCGATACCAGCGGTGACGACATAATCGCCAACAGCAACATCAGCATTTTTCAGTACATAGTTGAGAACATATCCTCTGGAACCGGCACCGCGCAGAATTCCACGGGTGCGATTTTTCTGGATGATGGCGTCAATGGCAGAGGTGGGAGCGTTAGCAAGAAGAACCTTGGAGTAACCATCACCCACCTGGATAATCTGACCGACAACACCCTCGGGGACAAAGACCGTCATCCCCTCTTCAATGTCATCATTACGACCACGGTCAACGATAATGGTCTTGTACCAGAAGGAGGGTTCCTTCCCCACCACCCGGGCGGAAAGAGGATCAATACTCAGTCCCTTCTTGAAGTTGAGCAGAGCCTCAAAAGTACGGGCCTCAAGATAGGCTTCGCGGTATTTCTGCAGTTCAGTGAGATATTTGTCACCCCGTTCCAGCAGACGCTTGTTCTCCTCCTGCAGACTCCAGTTGGTGATGTAGTTATTCTTGAATCCGGTGAATTTATCCACCACATGCACCACTCCACTCTGCATGTAGCCGATGAAATCAAGGGTCAGCCGATGAGTTGCACCAAACTTGCCGCTGAGCATCGAGCCCAGCAGCAGAAGTGCAACTGTCAGCAGAACTCCGAAGAGCAGCCAGACCCGAACACTGATAAGAAGGGAACGTTTCCGTGTACGGGGGCTTCGTTTTGGATTACTTTTCACTGCAGATTACATCCCGGATTCGAGTTGAAAAGGCCGGCGACACCCCATTAATCAATGGCGATTTCACGGAGGATATCGAGGTTGTCCAGGGCGTGGCCGCAGCCTATGACCACTGACGAGAGCGGATCATCGGCAATGATAATCGGCATACCGGTTTCTTCAGCAAGGCGCTTATCGAAATTTTTCAGCAGCGCGCCGCCGCCTGTAAGGACGATTCCGTTATCGACGATATCGGCGGCCAGTTCCGGCGGGGTCACTTCCAGTGCAACTCGAACAGCTTCAATAATCACATCCACCTGTTCGCCGATAGCAGACTGGATCTCACCAGAAGAAATCTGCAGGGTCATAGGGACACCGGTACCCAGGTTGCGTCCCTTGATGTCCATGGTTTCAAAAGGCTCTTCCGGCATGACGTTGCCAATGGTTGTTTTGATCAACTCGGCGGTGCGCTCACCAATGGCCAGGTTATGCTGACGTTTGATATATTGCAGAATAGCCTCATCCATTTTGTCACCAGCCACCCGCACCGATTTGGCATAAACAATACCTTTCAGGGAAATGATCGCCACTTCAGTAGTGCCTCCACCGATATCAATAATCATTGACGCGGTCGGTTCAGTGACTGGCAGCCCGGCACCAATGGCCGCAGCCATGGGTTCTTCAATAAGATAAACTTCGCGGGCTCCGGCAGACATGGCGGACTCCTTCACTGCCCGTTTTTCCACCTGCGTAATACCCGAAGGAACTGAAATGATGATATGAGGGTGTACGAGAGTACGACGGTTATGTGCTTTTTTGATGAAGTAGCGCAGCATGGCCTCAGTGACATCGAAGTCGGCAATAACGCCATCCCGCATGGGACGAATGGCCTGGATGTTGCCGGGAGTTTTCCCGAGCATCATTTTTGCCTCCTGGCCGACGGCCAGAACTTTACTCATTCGGCCATCCTGACGGACCGCCACCACGGAGGGCTCACGAAGCACAATTCCCTTTCCCTTGACATAAACGACGGTATTGGCAGTCCCCAGGTCAATAGCGAGGTCGTTGGAAAGCCAGCCGAACAATGCATGAAATGGTGAAAACATGAAAAGAGATCCTCTTTACGCATAATATTAGAAAGGAGGCATCACGGGGTAAATCTTCACACCATTACTCCGCAGACAACACCCGCATATGGGAAACAAGCAACAATACCAGTTCAATTCGGGATTAGCAAGATACTATCCCGGGGACTTCCCC